>NZ_JBFTJR010000029.1:0-58883 GCF_056395525.1 Caulobacter sp. 10L414 | reverse complement strand
GGGTTGAAACAGCACCCGCGCCTCCGGCCCTCCGGAATAACGACGCGGCGGAGCGGTCGACGAAGCCGAAACGCTAAACAAACACACGGTCCCCGGGCTCCGCCCGGCCGCTCCGCGCCTCCCCGAACTAACGCGCTTTGGCGCGGGAGCACGAGACCCCGTGCCCAACCCTCAAGGAACCTCCCCCCGTGGGGGAGGCGATCGCGCAGCGATCGGTGGGGGGAGTGACTGCGAACTCACCCGCCGTCTCGAAAGCTGAAACCGACCCCCCACCGGCCTTCGGCCGCCTCCCCCAGAGGGGGAGGTTCGCCGATCCAAGACCCTCCCCCTGAAGGGGGAGGTGGCCCGAAGAGCCGGAGGGGGTCTTCCGACAGACAGCGGAGAAACAGTCGGTTACATCAATTGGCTCGAAACCGCCGCCTTTGAACTCTAAGAGCCGCGCCCATGAGCATGCCCTTCATCGACCTCGCCGCGCAGCAGCGCCGGATCCGCGACAAGATCGACGCGGCGATCGCCGCCGTCCTGGACAGCGGCGCCTATGTCATGGGTCCGCAGGTCCGCACGTTCGAGAGCCAGCTGGCCGCCTTCGGCCAGGCCAAGCTCGCCCTGTCCTGCGCCAACGGCACCGACGCCATCGCCCTGCCGCTGATGGCCTGGGGGATCGGCGCGGGCGACGCGGTGTTCTGCCCCTCCTTCACCTTCGCCGCGACGCCCGAAGTCGTGCCGTGGACGGGCGCCACGCCGGTGTTCGTCGACGTGCTGGAGGGCACCTACAACCTCGACCCGGCCAAGCTGGAAGCCGCCATCGCCGGCGTGAAGGCCAAGGGCGAGCTGACCCCCAAGGTCGTCATCGCCGTCGACCTGTTCGGCCAGCCCGCCGACTATCCGGCCATCAAGGCCATCTGCGACCGCGAAGGCCTGAAGCTGATCGCCGACAGCGCCCAGGGCTTCGGCTGCACCCTGGACGGCAAGCATCCGCTGCACTGGGCCGACGTCGCCACCACCAGCTTCTTCCCGGCCAAGCCGCTGGGCTGCTACGGCGACGGCGGCGCGGTGCTGACCAACGACGCCGTGCTCTGGGACCTGATGGACAGCTACCGCGTCCACGGCAAGGCCGTCGGCCCCGACCTGGCCGGCAAGACCTTCGACCACGACCCCAAGTACCTCAACACCCGCATCGGCATGAACTCGCGCCTCGACACCATCCAGGCGGCGATCCTGATCGAGAAGCTGGCGATCTTCGCCGAGGAAATCGAGCTTCGCCAGGCGGTCGCCGACCGCTATGCGCAGGGCCTGGCCGGCGCCGTGCTGGCCACGCCCAAGGTGATCGACGGCGGCGTCTCGGTCTGGGCCCAGTACGTCATCGAGCACGAGAACCGCGACGGCCTGGCCGCCCACCTCAAGGCCAAGGGCGTGCCGACCGCCGTCTACTATCCGGTGCCCATGCACGTGCAGGCGCCGTACGCGGCCTTCCCCCGCGGCGAAGGCGGCCTGCCGGTCACCGAGGCCAAGGCCGAGACGGTGCTCGCCCTGCCGATGCACCCCTACCTGGCGGCCGACGACCAGGCGGTGATCATCGACGCCATCCGGGGCTTCAACGGCTGAGCTTCGCCTCATTGAAGCCTCAACTTCTGGCATTGTGCGCCGCGCCAGTCCCTGCCAGAAGGCCCGCATGCACGATCCGGTCACCAGCTTCGTCGTTTCGGTCTTCAGCGCGCCCAGCGCGGCCCTGATCATGGCGGGCGCCATCTTGGCGCTGGCCGTCGGACTGATCTTCCACTCGGGCCATTTCGAGTTCGGGCCGCTGAAAGACGACCTTCAGCGGCGCGCCGACCTGCTGACCGAACTGCGCGGCTCCGACCCGCAGCAGGCCTTCGCCGAGGCCTTCCCGACTCTCGACAAGCGCCTTGGCGGCGCGGCCTATCCCACCCTGGAGTTGGGCTGGGCCACCTATCGCGGCCAGCTGGCCGAGACCGCCGACGGACGGCTGGCCTCGTCGATCCACGCCGCCGACGCCTTCGAGCATGCCGACGGCCCGGCCCGCACCCTGGAATGGTGGGCCAACCTGCTGGTCGCCATCGGCCTGGTCATCACCTTCATGGGCATCGTCGCGGCCCTGACCGAGGCGGTCGACGCCATGCAGCGCCAGGGCGGCGCGGGCATGCAGACCGCGCTGATGGGCCTGCTGGCCGTGGCCGCCACCAAGTTCTGGACCTCGATCGCCGGCGTGCTGGGCTCGATCGTCCTGCGCCTCGTCGCGCGCCGCCGCCGCAAGGCGATCGAAGCCTACGAGGCCCATTTCTTCGCCCTGCTCGACGGCTGCGTGCGTTTCGCCCCGCCTGAAAAGGTGATGCTGGAGCAGCTGGCGGTGCTGGCGCGCATCGAAGCGGCCCTGGCGAGCGCCCCCAAGGTCCAGCCCGCCGCGCCGGGCCTGGCCTGATGGCCCTGGCCCGCGCCCGCCGGCGCCGCACGCCCGACCTCGAGGAAGGCGAAAGCTACTACGTCTCGATGACCGACATGATGGTGGGGGTGATCTTCATCTTCATCATCATGCTGAGCTACTTCGCGCTGCAGTTCCGGCAGTCGACCAAGGCGCTGACCGAGGCCAAGCACCCCGAGACCGCCGCGCTGCTGCAGACCGCCACGGCCCTGACCCCGCGCGACGTCACCGTCGAGGTCGACGAGAAGGCCCGGGTGCTGTGCGTGCCCGAAACCGTGATCGGCGGGACCGGAAGCGATCGCCGCTGCTTCTCCTATGCGCCGCCGACCAAGGCCTCGGGCCTGGCGATCGCCGCCAGCGACGCCCAGAAGACCCTGATGGGCTTCCTGGACGCCGACCTGCGCGACGCCGGCGCCCCGCTGGCGGGCGACACCTCGGGCGGCGCCCTGTCGTTCTCGGCCGACGTCCTGTTCGAGCCGGGCACGTCGACCCTGTCGGCCGGCGGCCGCAAGATCGCCGGCGACGTCGCCGCCTCGCTGGCCAAGCGCCTGCCCTGCCTGTCGTACGGCGGCTCGACCTCGACCACCTGCCCGGAGGGCGAGGCCAGGCTGGCCCTGGTCAACGTGGTCAGCCAGACCAATCTCGACGCCTTCACCGCCGAGGGCCAGAAGGCCGCCGCCCTGGCCCTGGCCCGCTCGGCCGCCTTCCACCAGGCCCTGACCGGGGCCCAGCCGGTGCTCGGCGCCCTGCGCAACGCCCCGATCGGACAGCCGGGCTCGCAGCCCCTGCTGCGCGTGGCCAGCGTCGGCCAGTCGCAGGAAGGCGCCTCGCAGGTCGGCGAGGGCCAGACGGTGAGCATCCAGTTCCAGATGGCCCAGTAAGCGGGCCCGCGCGGTTGGCGCGCGGGTCCCATCGGCCTATATGCCGCGCGTAGCGTTTCGCGCCGGCCGGCGCCTCGCGCGTCCACGGCCGAAGAAGGAACGCGTCATGCCCCGGGACACCCAGCAGACCACGTCGCCGCAGACCTCGCCCCATCCGGGCATGGGCTTTGCTCAGTTCGTGGCCCTGATCGCGGCGATGATGGCCACCAACGCCCTGGCCATCGACTCCATGCTGCCGGCCCTGCCGCAGATCAGCGCCAGCCTCGGCCTCACCGCCGACAACCAGCGCCAATGGGTGATCACCGCCTATCTGCTGGGCTTCGGCGCGGCCCAGATCGCCTACGGCTCGCTGGCCGACCGCTATGGCCGCAAGCCGGTGCTGCTGGCGGGCCTGGCCCTCTACGTGCTGTTCAGCCTGGCCTGCGCCCTGACCGCCTCGTTCGAGATGCTGCTGGTCGCCCGCGCCCTGACCGGGGTCGGCGCCGCCGCCACCCGGGTGCTGTCGGTCTCGATCGTCCGCGACTGCTATTCGGGCCGGCGCATGGCCCAGGTGATGTCGCTGTCGTTCATCGTCTTCCTGGCCGTGCCCATCGTCGCCCCGTCGATCGGCCAGGCCATCGTGCTGGTCGCCCCGTGGCGCTGGATCTTCGGCGTCATGGCCGTGTTCGGCGCGGCCGTGATCGCCTGGACGGCGCTGAAGCTGCCCGAGACTCTGCATCCGGAAGACCGCACGCCGATCTCGCCCGGGGCCATCCTGGGCGCGTTCCGCACCGCCCTCACCGACCGCGTCGCCATGGGCTACACCATCGCCGCCACCCTGGTGCTGGCGGGCCTGTTCGGCTTCATCAACTCGGCCCAGCAGGTCTTCGTCGACGCCCTGGGCGCGGGCGAATGGTTCACGATCATCTTCGCCGGGATCGCCGGCGGCATCGCCCTGGCCTCGCTGGTCAACGCCCGCATCGTCGAGCGCCTGGGCATGCGCAAGGTCTCGCATGCGGCGCTGCTGGGCTTCATCGCCTTCGCCGGCGTGCATGCGATCGTCGCCCACACCCAGCACGAGACGGTGTGGACCTTCGCCCTGCTGCAGGGCGGCATGATGTTCTGCTTTGGCCTGGTCATGTCGAACTTCGGGGCCATCGCCATGGAGCCGCTGGGCCACATCGCCGGCGCGGCGGCCTCGCTGCAGGGCTTCATCACCACCATCGGCGGCGCCCTGGGCGGCTTCCTGATCGGGCAGCTGTTCGACGGCACCGTCGGCCCGCTGACCCTGGGCTTCTTCGGCTTCGGCCTGGCCGGCCTGATCGCCGTGCTGGTCACCGAGAAGGGCAAGCTCTTCCAGACCGGCCACGGCGGCGGCGCGCCGGACATGGCCCACTGACCTTCTGAGCCGCTAGTCCAGCATCCGCTCCAGGGTCGACAGCTCGTCGGCCTCGCGGGCGGGCTTGTCCCAGCGGATGCGGTTGATGCGCGGAAAGCGCATGGCCACGCCCGACTTGTGCCGGGTGGAGCGCTGCAGGCCCTCGAACGCCACCTCGAAGACGAGGCCGAACTCCAGGTCAGCCCGCACCGACCGCACCGGCCCGAACCGCTCGACGGTGTGGTCGCGGACGAACTTGTCGATCTGCTTCAACTCCTCGTCGGTGAAGCCGAAATAGGCCTTGCCGACGGGGGTCAGCCTGCGCTCGCCGGTCTCGTCCTCGCGCCAGACGCCGAACGTGTAGTCCGAATAGAAGCTCGACCGCTTGCCGTGCCCGCGCTGGGCGTACATCAGCACCGCGTCGACCAGATGCGGATCGCGCTTCCACTTGAACCACGGCCCCTTGGGGCGGCCGGGCTCGTAGGCGCTGTCCCGGCGCTTGAGCATCAGGCCCTCGGCGACGGCCGGATCGCCCGCCGGCGGCGCGGCGCGCAGGGCGGCCAGCGCTTCCCAGGACGCGAACGGCTGCAGGGGCGACAGGTCGATGCGCGTCGTCGACAGCCGCCCGACGAAGGCCTCCAGCCGCTCGCGACGCGCGGCGAAGGGCAGGCTCCGGAGATCCTCCAGCCCGTCGAGCAGCAGGTCGTAGGCCCGGATCCCCGCCGGATGGGCGGCCATCAGCTTGCCGTCCACCGTCTTGCGGTTCAGCCGCTGCTGCAGGTCGCCGAAGGTGGCGATCGCCCCGTCCCTCATCACCAGCAGCTCGCCGTCCAGAGCGCCCTCGAAGTCCAGCGCTTCGAGCACGTCGGGAAAGGTCGCCGAGATGTCGTCGCCGGTGCGCGTGTAGAGCCGCCGCTCGCCGCGCTCGCTGACGGCCTGGACGCGGATGCCGTCCCATTTCCATTCGGCGGCGTAGTCGGCGGGATCGAGCTTTTCGAAGTCCACGGCCTCGTCGATGGCCTGGGCCAGCATCACCGGCCGGAAACGGCCGGGCGCGTCGGGCGAGGGTCGGTCCGACCGCCCCTCCAGCCAGGCGAAGAGATCGCCGTAGGGCGGCTCGATCGCGTGCCAGACCTCCTCGATCTCGCCGATCGGCACGCCGCCCAGGTTGGCGCAGGCCTGCTTGGCCAGGCGCGAGGAGACGCCGACCCGCAAGCCCCCGGTCATCAGCTTGAGCAACGCCCAGCGGCCGTCGGCGTCCAGCGCGTCGAGCCAGCCTTCGATCAGCGCCTGCGCCTGGGCGCGGGAGGTCGCCTTCAGCGCCTCGACCACCTCCGAAAGCTCCGGCTCGCGATTGGCGCCGGGCCGCGCGGGCCAGACCAGGGCGACGGTTTCGGCCAGGTCGCCGACATAGTCGTAGGACCAGGCGAAGAGTTGCGCGTCCATCCGCGCCTCGACCGCCTTCCTGATGAAGGCCGGCTTGGCCGCGTCGAACGACAGGGCGCCGGTCAGGGCCGCCAGGGCGTAGCCGCGGTCGGGATCCGGGGTCCTGCGCAGGAAATCCTCGATCAGGGTCAGCTTGGCGTTGCGCGAAGCCGTCAGCGACAGGCGATCGAGAAGATGGGCGAAGGCGCGCATGGCTAGAGAATGTCGCGCGGGGGCGCAGGTTCAAGCGGCGAGGCTTGCCCAGGCCTCAAACGCTTGTTTAAATCGTGCCCAGGGAGACGACCGATGACCTTCCAGCCGCCCGAGCCCTTCGCGCCCCACACCCGCACGAGCCCGCTGACCGCGCCCTGGGAGCCGATCTACGCCGACGTGCGCGAGGACCGCTGGGTGCTGGGGCTGGAGGCGCGCGAGGCGCACGCCAACTCGCGCGGCGGACCGCACGGCGGCCTGATCGCCGCCCTGGCCGACAACGCCATGGGCCTGTCCTGCGGGGTGCGGATGCGGCGCGAGGGCCTGGCCTTCAACGGCTTCGTCACCGTCTCGCTGGGCGTCGACTACCTGGCCGCGCCGAGCCTTGGCCAATGGCTGGAGTTCGACACCGACTTCATCAAGCCAGGCAAGAGCCTGTGCTACGCCGAGGCCACCGTCCGCGCCGACGGCAAGCCGGTGGCGAGGGCCAGGGGAACGTTCAAGGTCGTCTGAGCGGCTACTCGCCGTCGTCCTCGTCGTAGCCGACCAGGCGCAGGGCGCGGGCGGGGATGCCCTCCAGTTCGCACCACCGTTCCAGCGCCTCCTCGCGGCCGTGGGTGATCCACACCTCGCCCGGGCGCAGCTCCGACAGCGTGTCGGTCAGTTCGTCCCAGTCGGCGTGATCGGATATGATCAGCGGCAGCTCGACGCCGCGCTGGCGGGCTCTGGCCCGCACCCGCATCCAGCCGCTGGCGAAGCAGTCGACGGGATCGGGAAAGCGGCGGCTCCAGCGGTCGGCCAGGGCCGAGGGCGGGGCCACGATGATCGACCCGGCGAAATCGCCGGCCTTGCCGCGCTCGGTCGTCGCCGGCGCCAGCGGACCAAGGTCGACGCCGTGGGCCTCATAGAGCCGGTTCAGCCGCTCCATGGCGCCGTGCACGTGGATCGTCCTGTCCCAGCCGGCTTCGCGCAGCAGCTTGATCACCCGCTGGGCCTTGCCCAGGGCGTAGGCCCCGACGATGTGGGCGCGCTCGGGAAACTGCTCGACCGACTTCAGCAAGGCGGCGATCTCGCCCGCGTCGTCGGGATGGCGGAACACCGGCAGGCCGAAGGTCGCCTCGGTGACGAACACGTCGCACGGCACGGGCTCGAACCGCGCGCAGGTGGGATCGCGACGGCGCTTGTAGTCACCGGAGACGACGATGGTCATCCCCTTCCAGCGCACCACCGCCTGGGCCGAACCCAGCACGTGGCCGGCCGGGACCAGCGAGACCTCGACGTCATTGATCGTGACGCTCTCGCCATAGGCCAGCGGCTGACGACCGACGACGGCGAAGTCCTCGCCGTAGCGCTCGGCCATGATCGCCAGCGTCTCGGGTGTGGCCAGCACGGTGTTGTGCCCCGCGCGGGCATGGTCGGAATGGCCGTGGGTGATCACCGCCCGGTCCACGGGACCGACCGGGTCGATGTAGAAGTCGCCGGGCGGGCAATAAAGACCGCCGGGCTTCGGACAGAGAAGATCCTGGGGCTTGATCACGGCTGGATAAGACAACGCACGATCCTGTAAGCCTATCCCTCATGAGCGAAACGGACATCGGCGAGCAGCACCGCCTCATCGCCAAGGCGATGAACGAGGGCAGCCCACAGGCCAAGGCCCTGGGCTTTTCCACCCTGGAGATCGGCGGCGGCGTCGCCATCCTGAAGGTTCCCTACCGCACCGAACTGGTCGGCGATCCGGAGACGGGGGTGATCGCCGGCGGCGTCGTCACCACCCTGCTCGACCACGCCAGCGGCCAGGCGGTGCACGCCGCCATGAGCCATTGGACCTCGATCGCCACGCTCGACCTGCGCATCGACTACATGCGGCCGGCCGAGCCGGGGAAGGACATCCTGGCCCGCGCCCACTGCTACAAGCTGACCCGCTCGGTCGCCTTCGTGCGGGCCGTGGCCTACGAGACCGATCCCGAAGACCCGATCGCCGCCGCCCAAGCCGCCTTCATGCTGGATTCCAGCGCCGGCAAGAAGGCCGGCGCCAACCTCAAGCCGCCAGGCTCCAGCAAGCCGGATACGAGCAACAAGGAGGGCGGCCAATGAGCGAAGCTCAAGATCGACTGGTCGCCGTGCTCGGCGCCATTCCCTACGCCCGCTTCATCGGCATGAAGGCCGAGCTGGCCGGCGACGAGATGACCGCCATCCTGCCGTTCTCGCCCGAGATCGTCGGCAACCCGATGCTGCCGGCCATCCACGGCGGCGTGCTGGGCGCCTTCATGGAGATGACGGCCCTGGCCCAGCTGTCGATCGCCGAGACGCTGAAGCGCCAGCCGCGCACCATCGACGTCTCGATCGAGTACCTGCGCTCGGGCCGGCCGCTGACCACCTATGCCCGCGCCCAGATCAAGAAGGTGGGCCGGCGGATCGCCAACGTCCACGTCGAGGCCTGGCAGGAACAGCGCGCGGCGCCGATCGCGGCCCTGCGCGGCCACTTCCTGCTGACCGGGGCCGAGGACTGATCCTCCCCCGGTTGCGGCGGCGAGGCGCAAGACGGCGCCACGCCGCCGAAGCCTAAGATGGAATAATTTCTCGCGAAACTTTCCTTCAGCGCTCACATTAATCCAATGTAATGCGCATTACAGGCGAGATAGTTTCTTAAAATGGCGTCATGACGCAAAGGTAACGGGTGTTCGTCCCTCGCCCGACCTATACCTCTTTTCACCGGACGCGGACGTCGCGCCGGGCAAACAACTCAGGGACTAGACCAATGACCTTCTCGAACAACGCTTTCGCTTCGCTCGCCAGCCTGGTGCTCGCCGTCCTTCCTCTCGTCGTCGTCGCCGGTTTCATCTCGCCGAGCCTGTAAGTGATCGCCGCGTAGCTCCGCCGACCCGATCTCGGCGGAGCATGGCGCCTGACAAAATCAGTCACCCAAGAATAGATCGGAAAGAATTCGAAACTTACTTGTTTCCATAAATATCAGAACGTTGCTTTTGCAGCGAACTTGCAGCGATATCGTCGATTTCCGACCCCATAATCGCTCCAATATCGTCATCAAACATAGAATTTCGATCTCTAGAAATCCCGCTTCCGCAGCATTTTACTTCGCATATCGGCGGAGTTGTTGCGAGCAAGGGGATAATCTTAGAGATGAACAGAACCAAGCTGGCCTGCCTGGCCACGACGGCGCTGTTCGGCGGCCTGCTTTCGGCCACCGGCGCCTTCGCCCAATCGACCGCCACCACCGAACTCGACACCGTCGTCGTCACCGCCGCCTCGGGCCCCAAGACGATGGACGGGACCATGGTCGCCGAGACGGCGCCGAAGGGTAAGTACACCGTCACCAACGAGTTCCTGAACCGTCAGGCCGACGGCCAGACCGTACTGCAGTCGCTGAACCTGGTGCCGGGCCTGGTGTTCACCAACAGCGATCCCTACGGCTCTTCGGGCGGCAGCATCCGCCTGCACGGCCAGGACGGCGCCCACATCGGCTTCCTGGTCGACGGCGTGCCGCTGAACGACGGCGGCAACTACGCGATCTATTCCAACCAGCAGGTCGACGCCGAGTTGATCCAGCAGGCCAACGTCAACACCGGTTCGACCGACGCCGACTCCGTCACCGCCTCGTCGACCGCCGGCGTGATCAACTACACCACCCTGCGCGCCACCAAGGACTTCGGCGTCGTCACCAAGGCCGGCGTCGGCACCGACAACTTCCGCCGCGCCTTCGCCCTGCTGCAGACCGGCGAGTTCGGTCCGCTGGGCACGCGCGCCTGGATCGCCGGCAGCTGGCAGAAGTACGACAAGTTCAAGGGCCCGGGCACGCTTGAGAAGAAGCAGGTCAACGCCCGCATCGAGCAGGACCTGGCCAAGCCCGGCGACTTCCTGGCGCTGAACTTCAACTACAACGAAAACCGCAACAACAGCTACTACGCGCCCTACCTGACCAACGCCGACGCCTCGGTGGCCGGCGACGTGGAGACCTATGGCGAGGACTACGACTTCAGCACCACGCCGGGCACTTCGAACTACTACGGCCTGCGCCTGAACCCGTCGAACACCGGCACCATCCGCGGCCAGTCGCGCTTCACCCTGCTACCGAACCTGAAGCTGACGGTCGACCCGTCGTTCAACTACACCATGGCCAACGGCGGCGGCTCGACCAGCCTGTCGGAAACCTCGATCCAGCTGAAGAACAGCGCCGGCGTGGGCGTCGACCTCAACGGCGACGGCGACACCGGCGACACGGTGCTGGTCTACTCGCCCAGCAACACCAACAGCCGCCGCTGGGGCCTGAACACCTCGCTGATCTGGGACGTGGCCGACCACCACCGCGTGCGCTTCGCCTATGCCTGGGACGAGGCCCAAACCCGCCAGACCGGCGAGTACAGCGTGCTGAACAGCAACGGCGACCCGACCGACGTGTTCAGCGGCAAGGACGGCTACGGCGTGGCCGTCAAGACCGCCGCGGGCGACATCGCCCAGAAGCGCAACCGCAGCTCGGTGGCCACCTTCAACCAGTTCAGCGTCGAGTATCGCGGCGAATTCCTGGACGAGAAGCTGATCGCCAACATCGGCGTGCGCCTGCCCACGCTCGATCGCGAACTGAACCAGTACTGCTACTCGCGCGCCGGCTCGACCACCTACTACTGCTCGTCGATGACCCCGACGGCGACGGCCGCCAAGGCCGACGGCGCGGTGGCCTCGGTGGTCACCGTCAACGGCGCGACCTACTTCTCGCCGTTCTCGGCCAAGAAGAGCTATGACGACGTGCTGCCGAACGTGGGCCTGTCGTACCGCTTCGGCGAGAACCACTCGGTCTACGGCAGCTATTCGGAGCAGATGTCGGCCCCCAAGGTCGACAACCTCTACACCCTGACCAGCACCGGGGCCCTCGGCAACGTCGAGCCCGAAACCGGCCAGACGGTGGAAGTCGGCTACCGCTTCCGCACGCCGACGGTCATGGCCTCGGCCAGCGTCTACCACACCAACATCCAGAACCGGATCGTCACGACGGTCGACCAGAACGACGGCACCTACATCGACCGCAACGTCGGCGACGTCGAGATCCAGGGCTTCGACGCCCAGGCCCAATGGCGCCTGGACGACAGCCTGACGATCTACGGCTCGATGGCCTACACCGACGCCAAGCTGCAGGACGACCTGGCCGTCAGCTACAGCTCGACCACGGGCCTGGCCACCTATGCCGACACCGCCGGCAAGCAGGTGGTGGAGACCCCGAAGTGGACCTTCGCCGGCCGCCTGACCTACGACATCGGCAAGTTCCAGATCGGCGTGCAGGGCAAGTTCATCGGCGAGCGGTACATGACCGACGTCAACGACCAGAAGCTGCCGCACTACACCGTTTGGGACGCCGACGTCCGCTACGACCTGGGCGGCGACGGCTGGAAGAAGTCGTACCTCCAGCTCAACGTCACCAACATCTTCGACAAGTTCTACTACGGCAACCTGTCGGGAACCCAGACCAGCGCCACCCCGGGCTCGCCCGGCTATGGCCGCACCTACGCCTATGTGGGCGCCCCGCGCGCGGCGGTGCTCAGCCTGCGGACGGCCTTCTAACGGTCGCGTCTCAGATAGCTTGAGGAAGGGGCGGCTCGACGACGGGCCGCCCCTTTTTCGTGGGCGCGAGGGCGGCCGCGGTGCGGTGCAGGATCGCGTGACGGTCGGCCAGGCGATCGATGTCGGGGTCGTAGCCGCCGCCGATAACGCCCACGACCGGGATCTCTCGCGCCAGGCAGGCGCCCAGCACCCGCGCCTCGCGGGCGGCGATGCCGGCGTTGGTCAGGCAAAGCCGCCCCAGCTTGTCGTCCGCATGCGGATCGACGCCGGCGTTGAAGAACACGATGTCGGGATCCACCCGCGCGATCAGGTCCGGCAGGACCGCATCGAGACGGGCCAGATAGGCGCCGTCGTCGGTACCGTCCTCCAGTTCGACATCGAGGTCGGAGGCGGCCTTGCGGTGCGGGAAGTTCTTCGCAGCGTGCATCGAGAAGGTGAAAACGCTGGGATCACCCTCGAAGATCCGCGCCGTGCCGTCGCCCTGGTGGACGTCGAGATCGACGACCAGCACCTGCGAGACCCGCCCCTCGGCCAGCAGCAGCCGGGCGGCGACCGCCACGTCGTTGAACACGCAGAAGCCCGCCCCCGAACCGACCTCGGCGTGATGGCTGCCGCCGGCGGTGTTGCAGGCCACGCCGTGCTCCAGCGCCAGGCGGGCGGCCAGGATCGTGCCGCCGGTGGCCGCGCGGGCCCGCGTCGCGACGCTGTCGCTGTTGGGCATGCCGATGCGGCGCACCACCTCGGGCGGCAGCGAAAGCTCCACGACGCCGCGCACGTAATCGTCGGTGTGGGCCAGGCGCAGGACGTCCAGGGCTGCGAACTCCGGCCTGTGGAAGCCCTCCGGCCCTGGCAATCCCTCGACCTCCAGCAGGCTGGCCAGGCGCGAGAACTTGTCCATCGGGAAGCGGTGCCCGGCCGGCATCTCGGCTCGGAAGGCAGGGTGATGGACGATCGGCGGCATGGCCAAAGCATGGGCGCCGCGACCATGCGGCGCAAGGCTGACGTTATGGTCAGCCTTGCTCTGGCCGTCCGTGAAGCTTATCGCAGCGCACCATGCAGACGCCCGAGAACCTCGCCGAGATCCTGACCCTCGAACCGATCGAGGTGAACCTGTTCCGGGGCATCAGCCCCAACGACGGCTTTCCGCGCATCTTCGGCGGACTGGTCATCGCCCAGGCCCTGACCGCGGCCTACCAGACCGTGCCCGACCGGATCTGCCACTCGCTGCACGCCTATTTCATCCGCCCCGGCGACGTGAACGCCCCGGTGCTCTACGAGGTCGAGCGCGCCCGCGACGGCGGCACCTTCACCACCCGCCGGGTGGCCGCCATCCAGCACGGCGAGCAGATCTTCAACCTGGCCGCCTCGTTCCAGACGCCGGAAGTGGGCCTGGAGCACCAGTTCGAGGCGCCGAACGTCCCCGCGCCCGAAACCCTGCCGACCGAGGCCGAGTACCTGCGCAGCCTGGGCGACCAGATCCATCCCAAGATGCTGGCCTTCATGGAGCGCCCGCGCCCCGTCGACCTGCGCTGGATCGATCCGCAGAACCCGGTCGCCCCGGAAAAGAAGTCGGGCGAGAAGCAGGTGTGGATGCGGGCCGTCGCCCCGCTGGGCGAGGACATCCGCATGCAGCAGGCGGCCCTGGCCTATGCGTCCGACATGGCCTTCATGGAAAGCGCCCTGCGTCCGCACGGCCTGATCTGGACGACGCCGGGCCTGCAGGCCGCCAGTCTCGACCACGCCATGTGGTTCCACCACCCCTTCGACTTCAACGACTGGACCCTGTTTTCGCAGGACAGCCCCAGCGCCTCGCAGGGCCGGGGCCTCGTGCGTGGCCAGATGTTCAGCCGCGACGGCAAGCTGGTGGCCTCGGTCGCGCAGGAATGCCTGATGCGGATCCGGAAGTAGGCGCATCGCGCCTACCCTCTCAGTCGCTTCGCGACAGCTCCCCCAGAGGGGGAGCATCTTGGAGTCGGCGCTTTTAGGTCCTCCCCCTCTGGGGGAGGTGGCCCGTAGGGCTGGAGGGGGTCACCCCCGCCCCGTCACCGAGGCCAGCGCCTTGGCGATCTGGTGCACATTGTACGGCTTGCGCACGATCGGGGCGTCGAAGCCCATGGGGGCGGCCTTGTCGGCATAGCCGGTGGCGAAGACGAACGGCCGGCCTTCCTTGCGCAGCACTTCKGCGACGGGCGCCACCGACTGGCCGTTGAGGTCGGCGTCGAGCACGGCCGCGTCGAAGGTCTGCTCCAGCATCGACAGGGCCTCGCCCAGCTCGGCCGCGCAGCCGACCACCTCGACGCCGCTGTCCTCCAGGCCCGCCTCCAGTTCCATGGCCAGCAGCAGCGAGTCCTCGACGATCAGCACCTTGAGGCCGGCGATGGCCCCGGCGCGGAAGTTGTCGTCGCCGCCGCCGATGGTCTCGACGATGCGCTCGGGCTCGGCCGGCGCCGGTTCGGGCTCGGGAGCGTCGGCCAGGGCCGAGGCGGCCGCATGGATCATCGCCGTGACGCCGCTGCGCCGATAGTCGATCTTGGCCTCGCCGCCGAGCTCGCGCCCGACCACGTCCTCGACCAGCGTCGCGCCGAAGCCGCGCGTGGTCGGCTCGCTGGTCAGCGGACCGCCGGTCTCCAGCCATTCCAGGCTGAAGCCGCCGTCGGGCGAGCGGCGCCAGACGATCTCGACCCGGCCGGTCTCGGTCGACAGCGAGCCGTACTTCACCGCATTGACCGCCAGTTCGTGCAGGGCCAGCGACAGGGCGGCCGCCGCGCGCGGGGTCAGGAACAGCTCCGGCCCGTCCCAGCGGGTCTGGTTGGGGGCCAGGCCGCCCAGCTCGGCGGCGGCGATCCGGCCCAGGGTCGCGCCCCGCCAGCGCGCCGCGCTGATCAGGTCGTGGGCCGAGCTCATCGACTTCAGCCGCGCGGCGAAGGTCTTGAGGAAGGCGTCCAGCGACGAGCTCTTGCGCGCCGACTGGGCGGCGACCGACTGCACCACCGCCAGGATGTTCTTGATGCGGTGGTCGAGCTCGGCCACCAGGTTGTCGCGCCGCTCGTCGGCCTCGCGCTGGTCGGTGATGTCCTGCACCACGCCCATCAGCAGGTCGGGCCGGCCCTCGTCGTCCAGCACCATGACCCCGCAGCCGCGGCTCCACTGCTCGTGGCCGTCAACGCCCTGGGCCCGGCGATACTCGACCTCGTAGCGGCCGGTGTCGCGCAGCTGGGCCCGCAGGTCCTCGCGCGTGATCTCGCGGTCTTCGGGATGGATATAGGGCCAGACGGCCTTGCCCTCTTCGGCCGGAACCTCGCCAGCGGGAATGCCGCTGATCCGGGCCATGCGCTCGCTGATCCGCAGGCGGTCGGTCTTGACGTTCCACTCGAACTCGCCGAGCCGCGCCGCGCTCAGGGCCAGGGCCAGGCGTTCGGCGTCCAGCAGCCGCTCGGCCGCCGCGCGGGCCTGATCGGCGCCGCGGATCAGCTCCTCGATAGCGAGATCCGCCAGTTCGCCCAGCATTTCCAGGAGGCCCGGCGCGACCCCGGCGCGCGGCCGGTCGTCCTCGACCGCCAGCACGCCGACCACCAGGCCGCGCGGATCGCGCAGGGGCGCGCAGGCGAAGAAGGCCGTCCCGGCGAGGTCGGCATGCTGCGCCGAACGGCTGCACCGCAGCACCAGATCGGCCAGCGGCGTGTCTCGGGAGACGGTATCGGAGGCATGCCCGATGCGGCCGACCAAGCGGATGCGTTCGGGCTCGATCAGCATCAGGGCGGCGCGAGGCGCGTCGAACAGGCGCGCGGCCAGCCGCGTCAGGCGAGACAGGCGCGGGTCGTCGGCGTCCTTCCACGCTCCGGCCAGAGCCGTCGCCGCCCGCAATCTGCGGGCCTCCTGGTCCGATGCCCGTTCTGCATCCGCGTCCGCCATGATTCGAACATAGACCGGCTTCTCGCGTGGCGCGAGCGGGGATCGGATGCTCCAGCGCGATCTCCTGTGGTGAAGCTTTTCCGGTCGCGCTAAGGTGGGAACTGGCCGTGCGGGCTCCGCGTTGACGGGGCGCAGCTTCAGCTGCACTTCCCGTAAAGCCCCGCCGCGAACCGGAGACGAGACATGCCCGCGAACGCCTTGAACACCGCTCAGAAGGAAGCCGACAAGGCGACGGCCGCCGCTGGCGCGGCCGCCGAGCACGCCGAGCGCTCCTTCGCCGAGGCCGCCAGCGCCGCCAAGGCCAGCTTCGCCGACGCCGCCAAGCGCCTGGAAAAGAACCTGGTCGACAGCTTCGACACCCTGCGCGCCCAGAGCCGCACCTACACCGACACCGCCGGCCAGCAGCTGGAAGACGCCCAGAAGTACGTCTCCGAGCGCGTCCGCGAGCGTCCGATCACCGCCACCCTGGCCGGCCTCGGCGTCGGCGTCCTCCTGGGCCTCCTGCTCGCCGGCAGCCGCAGCCACAACAAGTGATCTTCGAAAAGACCCTGATGACGCTGGCAGCGGCCGCGGCGATCGCCGCGGCCGCTGCCGTGAGCGTGTTCGCCGCCGCCTTCGCGCTGTACGCGGTGCTGGCCCCGGTCCTGACCTCGGCCGGAGCGGCCGCGGTGGTGGCCGCCGTGGCCGCCTTCGTCGTCGCGGTGGCCGGGCTGATCGCCGCCAACCGGGCCGAGGCCGGCCGCGTGCGCCACGCGCCGCCGCCCGAGGTGAACGGCTTCGCCGAGCGCATCGTCGACATCGTCAAGGATCGCCCGATCCTGTCGATCGGCGCGGCCCTGGCCGCCGGCGTCTTCGCGCTCAAGAACCCGACCTTTACGGCGGCCGTCGCCCAGGCCTTCATGGCTTCGAGGACCCCGCCCAAGCGCTGAAATTTTTTCGGCGCGAATGTCTAGCTTTCAACCGCCCCCGGCCCATCTTCCGGGGGCGTTTCGCCATGGAGTGACCATGTTCAAGCTGCCCGACCTGCCCTACGCCTACGAGGCGCTCCAGCCGACCATCTCGGCCAACACCCTCCACTTCCACCACGACAAGCACCACGCCGCGTACGTCAACGCGCTGAACGGCCTGCTGCCGGAAGACGACAGCCGCTCGCTGGAAGCCGTCATCGCCGACGCCGGCCCGGGCAAGGTGTTCAACAACGCCGCCCAGGCGTGGAACCACGCCTTCTTCTGGGAATGCATGGCTCCGGCCAGCGCCGGCCCGGGCGAAGCCCTGGCCAAGGCCATCGACGAAACCTTCGGCGGCCTGGCCGGCCTGAAGGAAAAGTTCGTCGCCGAGGGCGTCGGCCACTTCGGTTCGGGCTGGGCCTGGCTGGTCGCCGAAGGCGCCAAGCTGTCGCTCATCTCGACCCACGACGCCGACGGCGCCATGACCAAGCCGGGCGTGACCCCGCTGCTGGTCTGCGACGTGTGGGAGCACGCCTACTACCTCGACCACCAGAACAACCGTAAGGGCTTCCTGGAAGCTTGGTTCGACGCCCTGCCCAACTGGGCGTTCGCCGACGCCCAGTACGCCGCGGCTCAGGGCCAGGGCGAAGCCTGGACCTACCCGGTCTAAGCGACCGACCGAGGGCCGACCTCGAGAAGGGCGGGATCGCAAGATCCCGCCCTTCTTGCGTTCAGGGGTCCTGGACCTTGCAGTTGGGCCGGCGGTTCACCGCCCAGGTGCGCCAGACGACGAAGCCGGTGCGCTCGAAGGCCATGGCGGTGATGCGCATCTCGCTCTCGTCGGCCTCGATGATGTTGAAGCTGGGCGGCACCCCGCGTTCGCGCACCGACAGGGTGCCCGACCCCACCGCCTGGGTGCAGCCGCCGGCATAGGGATAGGCGTGCACAAACGGCGCGTGGATGTGGCCGGTCAGCACGAGGTCCGCGCCGGCGTTGGCGAAGGCCAGGGCTGCGGCCTGCCCGCCCCGCACCTTGGCGGTCATCGGCCCGCCCATCATCTCGATCAGCGGATGGTGGCAGACCACCACCTTCAGCCGCCCGGGCGGCTCGGCGGCCAGGCGCCTGGCCAGCGCCCTGGTTTGCGAGCGCGACACCGCGCCCTTCGACCAGTTCCAGCGGATCTGCGCGCCACGCGCGGAATTGAGGGTGAACACCGCCGCCCGCTCATCGCGGTACGACAGCCCGTCCGGCTCGCCGAACCGCGCCTCGTAGCGCCGCCAGGGAACCGCCAGCCGCTCGAGGATCTCCACCGGCCCCTTGAACGGCGTGTCGTGATTGCCCGGCGCCAGCAGCTGCGGCGACGGCAGGCGCGCGAACCAGGCGCGGGCTGCGTCGAACTCGACCTGGGCGCCGTCCTTGGTCAGGTCGCCAGCCCCGATGACCAGGTCCGGGCGCGCGGCGTGGATGCACTCCACCGCCGCTTCCACCGCCTCTGGATGCTCGCCCCCGAAATGGATGTCGGAGACCTGGACCATCTTGAAGACGGCTCCGGTCACGGGGCGTCGTCCCTGAGGGCCAGGGCGCGGAAGGCCTTGGGCCGGAAGCGGATCGAGACGTGGTCGTCCAGCCGCACCGGCTCGCCGTCCAGGATGGCCGGGATGCGCCCGCCGGCCCAGGCCCGCCCCACCCGGCAGCGGCCGACGCTGACCGACGGGTCGTCGCGCCAGGCGCCGGTGACGGTCTTCACCCCCAGGCGGAAGATGTCGAGGGCGTTGCTGGGATCCAGGGCCGCGGCCTCCAGGGCCCGCTCGTCGGCGTCCAGCGCCGTCGAGACCAGCGGGCACATCAGGGTCAGGGCCTCGGTCTTCTCCTTGGGCCGACCGTCCAGCACGTAGCGCAGGCGGCTGGAGAAGGCCCGGCGCAGGGCGCGCTGGGCGCGCATGATGGCCAGATCCGCGCGGCCCTGCCGGGCGGCCTCGCGGGCCTCGGCCCACAGGGCCGGGCTGCCGAGGATCGCGGCGACGAAGAACAGCCGGCCGGCTACCTCGCCGCCCGAGATCATCCGCTCCTCGCCGTGGGTCAGGCAGGCCTTCAGCGCCTCGGGCCAGGCCCGCTCGCCATAGAGCGCGCGGGGCAGCATGTTCATGGTGCCGCCCGGCAGCGGCGCGACCAGCGGGCCATCGGGACCGGCCATCTCTGCGGCGGCCCGGGCGGTGCCGTCGCCCGCGAGGACGAACAGGGCGTCGGGCTTGCGCGACAACGCCTGCGAGAGACAGGCCTCCAGCTCGCCGCCGGCCGGGGCGTGCACGGTCGCCTCGACGCCATGTTCGGCCAGGATCGCCTCGGCGCGCTGGGGACCGTCCCGGCCCACGGATCCGGAGGCGACGTTGGCGACCAGTTCGACGCGCATGCAAATTTCCCTCGGCGCGGCCCAAAGCGGCCCCCGTCCGGAGCAAACGGCGGCGCTTGGCGGGGGTTCCCAGGCGCGCGGGCCGGAACTTCCCTCGGCCATGCTCCGTTTGAGTGACCGGGACACGCTCGAACGGAGAGCMAAGATGAAGACCACAGTGATCGCCGTGGCGGCCGCCGGCCTGCTGGCCACCGCCTGTACCGCCACCGGCAACACCGAACGCAACGCCGCCGGCGGCGCGGCCCTCGGCGCCCTCGCCGGCGCCGTGATCGGCAACAATGTCGGCGCGGGCGACGCAGGGACCGGGGCGGCCATCGGCGCAGCCATCGGCGGCACCGCGGGCGCCATCAAGGGCTGCCGCGAAGACGGCGGCTGCGGCGCCACCAACGTGAATCGTCGCCAGTACTATGACGAGCGCGCTGGACGGTATTACTACTACGACTCGCGCAGCGGTCGTTATTTCTGGGAGGACGGCAGCCCCCGCTAAGGCGGCCTCGTCCGAACAGGATCTCGAAGGCGGTCGGCGCGCGTCGGCCGCCTTTGGCATGTCCGGAGGGGCGATTTGGTGGGTGCAACAAGAGGGCGACGAATGAGCAAGGCGGGCGTTTGGATCGCTATGGCGGCGATCGGTGTTGCGGCGGCCGGTTGCGCGAGCAGCCCATGGCCGAAATCGCGGTCGCAGATCGAGGCCCTTCCGGCGGCCTGCGAAGACTTCTCCGTCTCCATCTATTTCGAGCGGGATTCGGCGGCGGTGACCCGCGAGGCCCGCCAGGTGCTGCGCGGCGCGGCCGACATGGCCAAGGGCTGCACGGCCAAGAACGTGCATGTGGTGGGCCTAGCCGACGCCGTGGGCGCGCCCGACGCCAATCTGGCCCTTTCGGAAAAGCGGGCCGCCGCCGTGACCGGCGCCCTGGCCCGGGTCGGCTTCCGGCAGGTCTCGTTCGAGGTCACGGCGGCCGGCGACGCCGGCGCCGTCACCCGCGACGGCGAGGCCCGTCCGCTGCGCCGTCGCGCCGACGTGCGCATCGACCTGGAAGGTCCGCCCAAGCCCAAGTCCTGAGTCTTAGACCCGCGAGAGCGGACACAGAAAAGGCGGGTCGGGGCTCCGATCCGCCTGAACGCTCTACAGAAAGGGGGTTGCGGAGACGGCAGGCTGACTATCGCCAGCCTCAAGTCGGGGGGGCGTCGCCGCCTCCGCAGACATAGAACGACCTCCCCCGGTCGGCGTTCCCGGAACTTCGAAAAATATTTCGCGCCATTGGCGAAAGGCCGGGCCGCGCTTGTGCGGCGACGGCGGAACGGCGCCGTGCGCGAAACGTTGTTCTCCTGATCCCGCGACATCGCGGGGCGAATGGGGAGCGACGTGATGATCCGCGCCTATCAAGCCGCGCATGGCGGACTGGTCTTCGAAACCCAGCGTCGCCGCAGGCAAGCCCGGAGTTCTCGTCTGCTCGCCGCGGCGACCGTGCTGGGCATGGCGCTGGCGGTCGGCACCGTCCAGCATTTCGCCGCCGCCCAGCTCGGCGCCGGCCGCACGGCTCCGGCCGCGTGGAGCGACACGAAATAGGAGGCGCCCATGGCGACCGACATCAACACCGACCACTCGCCCACCCTGAAGGCCACTCCCGCGCGCCAGGGCCGCTGGGGCCGGCACATCTTCTGGGTGCTGGTGATATCGATCGTGCTGGCCGCCATCGCGCTGTTCGGCAGCTGGGGCATGCGCTCGGGCGAACTGGCCTCGGTCGAGGGCAACAAGGGCGCCAACACGCCGGCCGAAGCCCAGCAGGGCGCCACCGAACTCACCGCGCCCAAGCAGGCGCCGCAGGAACAGACCGCGCCGGCCCACTAACCGCGCGGGACTGAGGAAGGGCCCGGCAGAGGCCTGAGATGGAAACGCACCAAAGAGAAGGCCCCGGCGATCGCTCGCCGGGGCCTTCGTCGTTCTGGATACCCGATCCGGCCGTCAGGCGGCCTGGCGGGTCCGGCGCGGATGGAAGAACAGCGCCTGGCCGATCGCCGCCTTCACCGTTTCCGGCTGGAAGGGCTTGGTGATCAGGAAGGTCGGCTCCGGACGCTCGCCGGTCAGCAGGCGCTCGGGGAAGGCGGTGATGAAGATCACCGGCACGTCGAGGCGCGCCAGGATGTCCTTCACCGCGTCGATGCCCGACGAGCCGTCGGCCAGCTGGATGTCGGCCAGGACCAGGCCCGGCGTCTTGCGGGCGACCGCGTCGACCGCCTCGCCGCGGGTGGCGGCGATGTCGATCACGTCGTGGCCCAGTTCACGCACCAGCGCCTCGATGTCGGCGGCGATGACCGGCTCGTCCTCGATGATCAGCACCTCGGTGGCCAGTTCCGCATCGATCTCGGCCTGGGCGTCGGCGATCAGCCGCTCGACCTCGCCGAAGTCGCAATCCAGGATCTGGGCGGCCTCGGTCGGCGTGAAGCCTTCCAGGGCGGTCAGCAGGAACGCCTGGCGCGAACGCGGGGCGATGCGCAGGAGCCGCTGCGAGGCGTCGTCGGAGACGTCGTCGCGACGGGCTTCCAGCTGGGCGCCCGAGGTCAGCCAGATGGCGTGGAAAACGCGATAGAGCGCCACGCGCGGCGAAAGCGCCGCGTCGAGCGAACGCTCGCCGGCGGCCAGCGCCTCCAGCGCCACCCGCACATAGTGGTCGCCGGTCGTCTGGTCGCCGGTCAGGGCGCGGGCGTAACGGCGAACGTAGGGCAGGTGCGGCGCCAGTCGGGCAAGAAGACTCATGACCCCTCCCGTAGAGTGTCTTCGAAACAAAAAAGGCCTTCTGTCACGGCAAAGCTATGCCGTTCAGTCGAGTGCATAACGTGCCCTGCGCGAGGGCGGTTCCGCACCGAACCGAATTTTGGCAGTCTATGCTCAAGCTTATGGAACCCGATGCGGAATGTGGCGTTGACCTCCAGCATTTACACATTCGGCCGCAGGGGGCGGACGCTGCGCACAACCGGCGTCGAGGACATGATCGAACACGTACCCATGGAAGATCAACGCAAGGGAGCCGCCTCGCTCGATGAGGCGCGGCTTCGGCAGCAGGCCATCGGCGTCAAGCTTCGGCAGATGTTCGATGAGGTGGTCAACGAGCCGGTCCCGGACGAATTCCTCGACATCCTGCGCAAGGCTGACAAGCCTTCGGGAGAGCGTTGAGCATGAGCGAAGCGCAAGTCGGCCGATCGCCCATCGATCCGGCCCGTGACGGGGTCTTCAAGAAAGAACTCGTCACCCTCATCCCGCACCTGCGGGCCTTCGCGCGCACCCTCACCGGTGACCCGACGGCCGCTGACGATCTGGCGCAGGACGCCATGATGAAGGCCTGGGACGCCCGGGCCAGCTTCCAGCTGGGCACCAACATGAAGGCCTGGACCTTCATGATCCTGCGCAACCAGTTCTACTCGGAAAAGCGTCGCTCCTGGCGCCAGAGCCAGCTCGACCAGGAGGCCGCCGAGCGGACCCTGGTGGCGGTGGACGATCCGGAGGCTCCGGTCGCCCTGGACGAACTGCGCATGAGCCTGGCCATGCTGCCGCCCGAACAGCGCGAAGCCCTGATCCTGGTCGGAGCCGGCGGCTTCGCCTACGAGGAAGCGGCCGACATCTGCGGCTGCGCGGTGGGCACGGTGAAAAGCCGGGTCAGCCGGGCGCGCCGCGCCCTCCAGGCCATCCTCGAGTCGGGCGGCTATGATCGCGACGGCGGCGCCGCCGGCGACGCGATGCACGCCATCCTGGCCGATGCGGAGCGCCTGAGCACCCAGCGGTGAAGCGCGTGTACGGCCGTGCGGCCGAGGTTGTCGGCACGATCCGGGTCAGGCTCGGCCTGGCCCTGACGGTCGCGCTGCTGCCCGTCCTGATGGCCGGCGTCCTGCAGTCGTACCTCGCCTTCCGCACCGAGGGCGACGCACGGCGGCAGAGCCTGGAGCTTGCCGCCGGCCACAGCGCCGCCACCGCCCGGGCCCGCATCGAGGCGGCCGGCGTGCTGCTCCAGACCCTGGGCCCCGGCTCGGTGGGTCTGGAGTGCGCCCGGCGGCTGGACGCGGTGAAGTCGCGCCTGCCCGGCTACGCCAACCTGATCCGCTTCGACGCCTACGGCCGCGTGGCATGCGCGGCCGGCACGACGCCCCGCGACCCCGAGCGCGCCCAGCGCCCCTGGTTCCTCGACCTGGCGGCCGGCGCGCACCTGGCCGTCGCGCCGGCTCCGGGCGCGGTCTACGCCGGCGAGCCGTCGGTGCTGACGGCCGTCCGCGCCGAAGACAGCGCCGGCGTGTTCGACGGGGCCATGGCGGCCGTGCTCACCCTGTCGAGCCTCAAGCCCCAGACCGCCAACCGCTTCCTGCCCGACGGGGCCGAGATCGGCCTGTCCGACGCGCGGGGCAACGTGTTCTCGGCCACCGATCCCAAGGCCTTCGGCCCCGCCAACACCCAACTGCGCGAGGAGACCGAGGCCGGCCGGAAGACCATCCTGTGGTCGGGCAAGGACGCTCAGGGCCGCCGCCGGCTGTTCTCCGCCGCCCCGCTGGTCGAGGACGACGTGTTCGTCATGCTGTCGGCCCCCGCTCCTGGCATCATGTCCTGGGCGACCCTGACGCCGATCTCGCGCCTGCTGCTGCCGCTGCTGGCCTTCGCCCTGGCGCTGGCCGCGGTGTTCTGGGCCACCGAGCGCGAGGTGATCCGCTGGATCGTCTATCTGCGCCGGGTGGCGGCGATCTACGCCAAGGGCCGCTTCACGGTCCGCCCGCTGCAGGCCGAGCGCGCGCCGCCGGAAATCCGCGAGCTGGCCGAGACCCTCGACCAGATGGCGGCCGGCATCGTCACCCGCGACGCCTCGCTGCGCGACAGCCTGGCCGAGAAGGACTCGCTGATGCGCGAGATCCATCACCGGGTGAAGAACAACCTGCAGATCATCACCTCGCTGCTGAACATGCAGCAGCGCGCCTTGACCGATCCGGCTGCGCGCACGGCGATGAACGACACCCGCCAGCGGATCACCGCCCTGGCCCAGATCTATCGCGCCCTCTACCAGGGGCCGGACCTCAAGCGGGTCGACCTGCGACCCTTCCTGGAGGAGCTGACCGCCCTGCTGCTGGCCGGCGACGTCAACGGTCAGGGCTCGGTGCGCACCGAGGTGCACGCCGACCCGCTGGTCATCGACCCCGACCGGCTGGCGCCGCTGGCGCTGTTCGCCGTCGAGGCCATCACCAACGCCCAGAAGCACGCGCTGGCCGAGCGCGGCGGCGTGCTGACCGTCGACTTCTTCGTGCGCGGGGAAGAGGCCGAGCTGGCCATCGGCGACGATGGTCCCGGCGCCCCCGCCGGCCCGGGCGAGGGGGTGGGCCGCACCTTGATGACGGCCTTCGCCCGCCAACTGCGCGGCACGGTCAAGTTCGACGCCAGCCCCATGGGCGGCCTCCTTGTGCGCCTTGTGTTTCCGACGCCCCAGGCGCTGCCGCCGGCCCAGCATCAGGCCGGAACCTAGGCCTGTCGGCCACGTTTGCTCTGGGCAATCTCAAGCGCCCGTCAGGGCCAGCACCGGAGAACTCTCATGCGCAAGTTCGTCATCCTGGCCGCCCTCGCCGCCAGCCTCAGCGTCGCCGCCTGCAACACCGTCGAGGGCGCCGGCAAGGACGTGTCGTCGGCCGGCAAGGCCGTCACCGACACCGCTCGCGACGCCAAGAACTAAGACGGGCCTCCCAGCCCGACCGCAGGGCCCGCCCCCGACCAGGGGCGGGCCTTTTGCCGTTCGGAAGCATCGTGTTGCGGCGACGGCGCCGATCGGGCGCCGCCGCGTCTCGCTTGCGCATCAACCATTGCGACGCCGACAAGAACGCCCTGCTTTTCCTGTCGCCCGGGAGATAAGCCGGACAAGCTGACCCCCGATCCTGGGGGTCATGACGGTCCCGGTCGCCCTCCCCGATCCCGCCCTGTCGCCGGTCTTCGTGCACAGCGGCTGGCGTTGCTCGAGCACCTACGTGTGGAGCCGCCTTCGCGCCCTGCCCGGCGTGCGGGCCTATTACGAGCCCTGGCACGAGCAACTGGCCGACCTGACCCCTGAGCGCATCGCCCGCGAGACCCCTCGGGCCAGCGGCCTGCGGCATCCGGGCGACGATGTTCCCTACCTGGCCGAGTTCGCCGACCTGCTGGCGCCGGGCGGCGGCGTCGCCGGCTACCAGCAGCGCTTCGCCCTCGACGACTACTTCATGCCCGAGGGCCGCCAGGACGCCGCCCAGACGGCCTATGTGGCGGGACTGGTCAGCCACGCCCAGGCCGCGGGCCAGACCCCGGTGCTGGCCTGCTGCCGCACCCTGGGACGGATCGGCTGGCTGCGTCGGCGGTTCGGAGGCTTCCACGTGGTGCTGATCCGCGATCCGCTGCAGCAGTGGCTGTCGTTCCACTCGCTGCGCAAGCGGCCGCGCCCCACCTATTTCGAGCTTTGCCAGTACGTGCTGCTGTCCGAGGCGTCCGGCGCCGAACCCCTGGCCCGGCGCCTGGGCCTGCCCGCGCCCAAGGGCGGCGCCCTCGCCCAGCGCATCGCCGCCGCCCGCCGGCGACTGAAGCGCGCTCCGGCGAAGACCTCGTTCACGGCCTTTCTGGCGATCTATCTGCTGTCGTACCTGAAGGCCCTGCCGCAGGCCGACCTGGTCATCGACATCGACCGCCTGGGCCAGGATCCCGACTACGCCGCCCGGATCGGCCAGGCCCTGCGCGTCGGATGCGGCCTGGCGCCGGACTTTTCCGATTGCCGCACGCCCGCGACCCATGCCGAGGTTCCGGCGGCCGCCTATCGGCGGATCTCGCGGCAAGTGATCGACGCCCTGGAGGCGCGCCCGGCCCTGGCTGCGCCGGGCCCTGCGGCCCTGCTGTTCGCCAAGCTGTCAAAGGCCATGGCCGACGCGCCCGAACCGCCGGCGTCGCTGCGGCGCCGGCTGGCCGACCGGATCTGGGAAATGCTCGAAGCCCTGGCCCCGCGCCGCCGGCGCCGGGCCCGGATCTAGGCCGCCGCGGCCCGGAAGGCCGGATCGCGCGCGAACAGGCCAGGACGCCCCGGCAACGGCCGCAAGGCCTCGGTCACGCCCGCCAGGCTCTCGTTCTCGCCCAGCACCAGAAGGCCGTCCTCGGTCAGGCGGGCGGCCATGTGCTCGACCAGCCGCGCGCGCACGGACGGGTCCAGGCCCGGCAGCACGTTGCGCAGCATGACGAGGTCGAAGACCCCCATGCCCGACAGGTCGGACATCAGGTTGATCCGCCGCCAGCGCACCGCCTGGCGGATGCGCGGCGAGATCGCCCAGGTCTCGTCCTGGTTCTCGAAATGCTTGATCAGCAGCCGGATCGGCAGGCCGCGTTGAACCTCGAACTGGGTGTAGAGCCCGCTCTGGGCCTTCTCCAGGCAGCGCTCGGAGAGGTCGGAGGCGAAGAACTCGAACCGCACGCCCGGCTCCAGGCCGCGCGCCTCGTCGGCGGCGATGGCCAGGGAATAGATCTCCTGGCCGGTCGAGCACGCCGCGCTCCAGATCCGCACCGAGCCGTCCTTGCGACGGCGCGACAGCTCCGGCATCGCCACGTCGCGCAGGAAGGCGAAGGTGTCGCGGTCGCGGAAGAAGGCCGTCTCGTTGACGGTCAGGGCCTCGACCACCGCCCAGATCAGCCGCTCCTCGCGCTTGGCGCGCAGGGCCGCCACCAGGGCCTCGATCGACGGATAGCCTTCACGGCGGGCCAGCGGCGCAAGGCGGCTCTCGACGACGTAGTGCTTGTCGGTCTCGACCTTCAGGCCGGCGCGGGCGCGGCCCAGGGCCGCCAGCAGATCCATGTCCTCGGGGGTCATAGCAGGCCCGCCTCGGCGAACTTGGCGGCGATGATCTCGCCGTCGAAGGGTTTCATGATGTACTCGTCGGCGCCGTGGTCGAGCGCCAGGCGGATGTTGTCGACCTTGTTCTCGACCGTGCAGAACACCACCACCGGCGCGTCGCCGCCCGGCTCCTGGCGCAGGCGCTGCAGGAACTCCAGGCCGTTCATCACCGGCATGTTCCAGTCGAGCAGGACGGCATCGGGCATGGCCGCGCGACACCAGGCCAGCGCCTCCATGCCGTCGGCGGCCTCGGCGATCTCGAAGCCGATGTCCTCCAACGCACGGCGGGCCACCTTGCGGATCACCCGGCTGTCGTCGACGACGAGGCAGGTCTTCACGGCGCGCTCCAAATCCTAGAAAGGCAGGATGGCGCGATCCGGGTTAAGGAGCGGTGACGGCGCGGAAAAACGTACGCTTCAGTCGGCGGGCGTCCAGGCGGCGATGCTGACGCGCTCCTCGGCGATCTCGACGCCGATCTGGCCGCCGGCCGCGCGGACCACCGAATACAGGTAGGCCGCCTGCACCCACGGACCGCCCAGGCCCTCGCCCAGCGGCTCGCCCTTCAGGCCGGCCAGCACTTCGGGACGCAGGCGGGCGCGGGGACCGACCGCGTCGGCGGTGATCGCGGTGCGGCCGTCGGCGACCACCGCGCGCAGGGTGGCCGCGCCGCCGGCCGGCAGGGCGCTGGCGGCGATCTGGGCGATGTTGAGCAGGGCGCGCGAGGCGGCCTTGTTCAGCGGCTGCGGCGCGATGTCCCAGGTCAGGTTCGGCCGCACGTGGGCGAAGACGCCCTGCTGGGCCAGCTTTTCCAGCTCGCGGGAGTCGAAGGTCTCGGCCGAGGCCGAGGCGCCGAAGGCCACGCGGGTGAACTGCAGGAGGTCGGCCAGCTTGCGGGCCGAGCTGCTGATCAGGCTCATGGCGTCGTCGCGCATGTCCTGGGCGCTGGGATCCTCCAGCAGGTCCAGCCCCGAGACGATGGCGCTGGCCGGGCTGATGAAGTCGTGACACAGGCGCGCGGCCACCAGGGCGGCGAAATCCGGGCCGTTGACGTCCAGCGAAGGGGCGGGCGCGGGCGAGGCGGGGGCGGCGGTGTCGGTCATGGCCGCGATCTTTGGCGTGATTTGGAGCTTTGGCAAACGTCGCCGCGAAATCGGTTTCAACCAGGCCGCGCACAAATCGGCGCCGGCCGACACCTAAAAGCGCTCACACTTTGGCGCGCCACGCACTATCAGGGAGCCGTGATGGATCCGTTTCTCGAACCCGGCGTGCTGGTGCGCCATCCGGGCCAGCCCGACTGGGGCCCTGGCCAGGTGCAGTCCGTGACCGGCCATCGCGTCACCGTGAATTTCGAAGAGGCCGGCAAGCAGACGATCGACGCCCGCGTCGTGAGACTGGTCTTCGTCGGCGACGACCCCCGAGGACAAGCATGAGCTCCGCCCCCCTCCCGGCCGACATCGGTCGCGACCTGGCCAGGATCGTCGAGGCCGCCGCCGAGGTGATCCTGCCGTTCTGGCGGACCGAGCTCGACGTCGTGCGCAAGGCCGACGAAAGCCCGGTGACCGAGGCCGACAAGGCCGGCGAAAAGGTGATCCTGGCGCTGCTGGCCGAACGCTATCCCGACATCCCCGCGATCTCGGAAGAGCACGCCTGCGAATACGGCACGCCCGACCAGATCGGCCCGCGCTTCTTCCTCGTCGACCCGGTGGACGGCACCAAGGCCTTCGTCCGCGGCGACCCCAACTTCACCGTCAACATCGGCCTGATCGACAACGGCGCCCCCGTGGCCGGCGCGGTCTGCGCCCCCGCCACCGGCGAGGTGTGGTTCACGGCCGACGGCGGCGTGGTCAAGCGCGAGGGGCCGGACGGCGCCGAGACGCCGGTGCGGGCGCGCGCCTGGCCCGAGGGCCAGGCCCTGGCCCTGGTCAGCCACACCATGAAGGAAGACAAGGCCACCGCCCTGGCCGACCAGTACGGCTTCAGCCTGCGGGCGCCGATGGACTCGTCGATCAAGCTGGCCCGCATCGCCGAGGGCGCTGCCGACATCTATCCGCGCCACGGGCCGACCATGGAGTGGGACACCGCCGCCGGTCACGCCCTGATCGTCGCCGCCGGCGGCCGCTTCACCACGCCGGAAGGCGAGCCGTTCCTGTACGGCAAGGCCGACCAGGGCTTCCGCAACGGCTGGTTCGTCGCCCGCGGCGCCTGATACGAAGCCGATACGTTGCATAATGGTCACGGTTGTCGCGCGCAGCGGCGACCGTGCTCCTCCTGCGACTGATTATTATTGCACCCCGGCAATTGCGTAAATAAGAACGCCTCGCAATTTCAGGACAGGGGCCGCGGATCCTCCCCCGCGACCCGAGCTGGGGTCTCTCGACAAGATGCATAAGCCTTCCTCGCCCGCCGCTGGCGTTCGCAGCCAAGCTCGCCGCGCCCTGGGCGCCGCCGCCGTCGCCGGCGTCGCCGGTCTCGCCCTGGCGCCCGCCGCCTTCGCCGCCGACGCCGATGCGCCGGTCGCCACCGCGCCGGGCTCGGCCGACGTGCAGGAAGTCTCCGGCATCGCCGTCGACGCCCGCAAGGCCACCGACATGCAGTCGGGCAAGTACACCGCCCCGCTGGTCGACACCCCGCGCTCGATCACGGTGATCTCCAGCCAGATCATCGAGCAGACCGCCGCCACCTCGCTGCAGGACATCCTGCGCACCTCGCCGGGCATCACCTTCGGCGCCGGCGAAGGCGGCCAGCCGCTGGCCGACCGTCCGTTCATCCGCGGCCAGTCCTCGGGCAACAACATCTTCGTCGACGGCATCCGCGACACCGGCGGCCAGACCCGCGAAGTCTTCAACCTGGAACAGGTCGAGGTCATCAAGGGTCCGGACTCGGTCTACAGCGGCCGCGGCTCGGGCGGCGGCAGCATCAACCTGTCGAGCAAGTCGCCCAAGGCCCGCAACTTCGCCAGCGGCTCGGCCGCGGTCGGCACCGACAACTACTACCGCGTCACGGCCGACGGTAACTACAGCTTCGCCGAAAACGCCGCCTTCCGCCTGAACCTGATGACGACCAAGGGCGACACGCCCGGTCGCGACAGCGTCGACTTCAAGCGCTGGGGCCTCGCGCCGTCGCTGGCCTTCGGCATCGACACCGCCACCCAGCTGACCTTCAGCTACTATCACCTGGATACCGACCAGGATCCCGACTACGGCATCCCGCTGGCCAGCAAGCGCACCTGGGGCGTGGCCGGCACCGACAGCCGCACCCGTCCGGCCAGCGGCATCCTCGACGTCTCGCGCGACGCCTATTACGGCCTCGACCGCGACTGGATGAAGACCAAGGCCGACATCGGCACCATCGCCGTGCGCCACGAGATCAACGACAACTTCTCGGTCCGCCAGGCCTTCCGCTATGGCAAGACGCTCAACGACTACTTCGTCACCAACCCCGGCGACGGCGGCGCGGCCCAGTTCGTGGCCGGCGAGTGGTGGATGAAGCGCGGCACCAAGTCGCGCTGGAACGAGACCAAGACCATCGCCTTCGTCAGCGACGTCAGCGGCAAGTTCAACCTCGGCTCGATCGAGAACAGCTTCAACGCCGGCTTCGAACTCGGCCGCGAGCAGAACGACAACGCCACCTACACCTTCTACACCGCCAGCGGCTCGTCCTGCCCGGTCGGCTTCACCGGCGCCGGCACCGGCGACTGCACGCGCCTCTACGCGCCGAACCCGAGCGACGCCTGGAGCGGCACGATCAACCGCGGCCCGGCTTCGCAATCGAAGACCAAGACCGCCGCGCTATACGCCTTCGACACCGTGAAGCTGACCGACAAGCTGCTGCTGAACGTCGGCGTCCGCTACGACGACTACTCGACGCAGGGCTACAACGCCGCCTCGACCAACACCAACGGCGTCATCACCTCGGTCACCTACACCAACGTGCCGAAGACCAGCTGGGACTTCGTCAACTACCAGATCGGCCTGAACTACAAGCCGACCCCGTCGAGCAGCATCTACGGTTCGTTCGCCACGTCCTCGACCCCGCCGACCATCGCGGCCGGCGACCAGAACGGTTCGGGCGGCATGGGCTCGGGCGACCTGGCGACCAAGGTCCTCGATCCGGAAGACACCACCAGCTACGAGCTGGGCGCGAAGTGGAACCTGTTCGGCGACCAGCTGGCCCTGTCGGGCGCGCTGTTCCGCACCGAGCGCCAGAACGCCCAGATCCTGGTCGGCCCGGAGCCGACCAACTACGAGCAGGTCGGTGAAACCCGCGTCCAAGGCGTCGAACTGGGCGTTTCCGGCAAGATCACGGCCAAGTGGCAGGTCTTCGGCGGCTACACCTACATGGACAGCAAGCTGGTCCGCGGCGCCGTCACCGTCACCAACACCGGCACCACCGCCAACCCCGTCTACACCGTGACGCCGCACCTCAACACCGGTGATCCGCTGGCCAACACGCCGAAGAACACCTTCAGCCTGTTCACGACTTACCGCGTGCTGCGCCCGCTGACGATCGGCGGCGGCGCCTACTACGTGTCGAAGACCTTCGGCGGCAACCAGGGCGGCGCCGGCGGCGGGACCAACGGCATCTACATCCCGTCCTACACCCGCTACGACGCCTTCGCCTCGTACCGGGTCAACGACAAGGTCGACCTGCAGCTGAACGTCCAGAACCTGACGGACGAACGCTACATCCTGCGCACCAACGGCGTGCACCACGCCGACCCGGCGCCGGCCCGCCAGACCATGCTGACGCTGAACGTCCGCTACTGATCCCTTCGCTCCGGCGAACGATCACCTCGAAGGCCCCGCCCGGAGCGATCCGGGCGGGGTTTTTCGTTCGTCGGCGAGCCTGGCCCGCGCCTGCAGGATCGACAGGCTGCGGCGCGCCGCCGGCCCGACCTCGCTCCAGAGACGCGACTGCCCACAGCCGTAGTTCACGTCGAGCGCGCCCTTGGCCTCGGACGGCAGCGCCACGGTCGGCTCGAACCGCTTCAGGAACAGCAGGTATTCCCCGCCCAGGTCCGGACCCGCGTCGCCGTCGAGATAGAAGCCGCCGCTGTCTCGGAAGCTGAACAGGCTAAAGGCCGTGGGCGGCGCGCCCTTGAAAACGTCCTGCGCCGACAGGCGGTAGAGCACCCAGCTGTCGCCCTCGTCGCTGGAGACGTTGACGGCCGACAGCACCCTGGCCCTGACCAGGTAGCGGGCGTCGGCGAACTCCCGCTCCAGCGTGGTCTTGGCGTACAGCTCGCCCTTGTACATGCAGAAGCCGGCGGCGGGGCTCGCCCCTGCCAGGGCGGCGATTGCAATCAGGATCGACGCGAGCTTCATGGCTTCTCCCCGCCCCACGCGGCCGGGTGGAATCTTTCTCCCCAACTCGCCGCCACGCCAACCTTAAGTTTACCCTTGGGCGTGACAATCCGCCTCACCTTCCGCCGGGAGCTGGGATGTCCTCGCCGTCCTCGCCAGATACGCCGCCCGCGCCTCTGAGCCAGGCCGAGAGCGCGCAGTGGTTCTTCGAGAACGCCCACGACTTGTTCGCAGTCGTGGCCGATGGCCGTTTCGCCACCGTCAATCCGGCCTGGACCCGCCTGACCGGCTGGACCGCCGCCGATCTGATCGGCCAATCGCCCCTGCAGTTCGTCGATCCCGCCGATCACCAGGAACTGCTGGAGTCCGGCAAGGTGATCCGCGGCATGGGCGGGGCGGTGATGCGGGTGCGCATGGTCTGCAAGGACGGCCGCCGCGTCTGGCTCGAGGCCCACGCGCGCCTGGGTCCCGCCGGCGAGATCGTCGGCACCCTGCGCGACGTCTCGGCCGAGGTGGCCCGCAAGGCCGAGCAGGCCGTCTCGCGCCGCACGCGCGAGATGCTGGCCTCGGCCGCCGGGGTCGGCGTCTGGAGCTTCGACCCCGTCGCCGACCGCATCGAGTGGTCCAGCGACATCCTCAGCCTCACCGGCCTGCGCCCCGAGGAGGTGTCGACGCCGGAGGCCTTCTACGCCCGGCTGGACGAGCCCGAGCGCGGCCGCGTGCGGGCGACCTTCGCCCGCGCCGTGCGCACCGGCCAGGGCGGCACGATCGAGCACCACATGCGCGGCGCCACCGGCCAGAAGTTCGCCTTCCGCGCCACCTTCCAGACCGAGCCGCGCCCCGGCGGGGTGTTCGCCCTGCGCGGCATCTCGCAGAACATCACCGACGTCGCCCGCGATCGCGACCTGGCCCGCTGGGGCGAGGAGAAGGCCCGCAAGCTGGTCGAAGGCGCGCCCTTCGCCGTGGCCCTCTACGACCGCGAACTGCGCCTGACCGTGGTCAGCCCGCGCTTCCTGGAGATCTTCCAGGCCACCGAGGCCGAGGTCATCGGGAAGTCGCTGCACGACCTGACCTACGGGGCGCGCAAGCGCTTCGTCGCCGCTGTCGAGCGGGCGCTGACCGGCCAGACCGTCGTGCGCCGCGAGGACAGCCTGACCGACGGCCATGGCCGCGAACACCGCCTGCGCTGCGAGGCCCGGCCCTGGCGCGACGCCAGCGGCGCCATCGCCGGCGTGATCACCTACATGGACGACGTCACCGCCCTGGCCGACGCCCGCCGCGAAGCGCGGGCCAACGCCCGGCGGCTGAAGACCGCCCTCGGCGCGGCCCAGGCCGGCGTCTACGAGATCGACCACGCCGAGAAGAGTTTCTGGGGCTCGCCGGAATTCCACCGGATCCTGGGTCAGCGCATCACCTTCGACGACGTGCGCCAGGCGATCTGGCCGATGATCCGCTCCGAGGACGTCGCGGCCGTCTACGCCGCCGGCGCCGTCGGTCGCTGGGGCGAGCGGGCCTTCGACGCCCGCGTGGTCCGCCCCAACGGCGAGGAGCGCTGGATCCGCCTGTTCCACGAGATCCGCCGCGACGCCTCGGGCCGGGTCAGCAAGGCCTACGGCCTGGTGCTCGACATCGACGAGCAGAAGCGCGCCGAACTGGCCCTGGTGGAGGCCGAACGCGCCGCCCAGGCGGCCAACGAGGCCAAGGCCCAGTTCCTGGCCAACATGAGCCACGAGATTCGCACGCCGATGAACGGGGTGCTGGGGGTCATCCACCTGCTCAAGCGCCAGGGGCTGTCGGCGGAAGCCGACCACCTGCTGGGCGAGGCCCTGGCCTGCGGCCGAATGCTGTCGACCCTGCTGGACGACATCATCGACTTCTCACGCATCGAGGCCGGACGCCTGGACGTCGCGCCCGAGCCGATCGACCCGGCCGACCTCGTCCACAGCGTCGCGCGCCTGCTGCGCGCCCAGGCAGAGCACAAGGGCCTGGCCCTGGTGGTCGACGCGCCCGACCAGGGCATCGTGCTGGCCGACCCCACCCGCCTGCGCCAAGCCCTGTTCAACCTGGTCGGCAACGCGGTGAAGTTCACCCTGTCGGGCTCGGTGTCGCTGCGCCTGCGCCGGGCCGGCGCCGACAGGCTGGTGTTCGAGGTCTCCGACACCGGCGTGGGCATCCCGCAGGAGGCGCAGCAGCGCCTGTTCCAGCGCTTCCAGCAGGCCGACGCCAGCACCACCCGGCGGTTTGGGGGCTCGGGCCTGGGCCTGGCCATCACCCGGCGCCTGGCCCAGATGATGGGCGGCGAGGTCGAGTTCAGCTCGGTCGAGGGCGAGGGCTCAACCTTCAGCCTGTCGATCAGCGCGCCGCCGGTGCAGACCGCGCCCCGCGACGAGGCCGACGGCGACAAGATGCTGGAGGGCCTGAAGATCCTGGTGGTCGAGGACAACGCCACCAACCGCATGGTCGCCCGCCGCATCCTGGAGATGCTCGGCGCCGACGTCGAGACGGCCGAGGACGGGCTGTCGGGCGTGGAGGCGGCGATGCGCGGCTTCGACCTGATCCTGATGGACGTGCAGATGCCCGGCGTCGATGGCCTGGAAGCCGCCCGCCGCATCCGCGCCCTGCCCGGCCCGGTCGGCGCCACCCCGATCGTGGCCCTGACCGCCAACGTCCTGGCCCACCAGCGGGCCACCTATCTGGCCGCCGGCATGAACGGCGTGGCGGCCAAGCCGATCTCGCCCACCGCCCTGCTGGCCGAGATCGTCAGGGTGGCCGAGGCCGCCGGCGCGGCCGAGACGGCCGCCGCCTGACGACGTCACGCGATCGACGCCCTTTTCAGCGACCGACGTTACGGTCTAATCCTCCTGCCAATTAGGGGGATCCGCATGACGGACACGACAGCCGGCGCCGCGAAGGAAAAGGGCGCGTCGATGCGCACGGTGGTGGCGGCCTCGTCGGCCGGCACGGCCTTCGAGTGGTACGACTTCTTCATCTTCGGCAGCCTGGCCCAGGTCATTTCCAAGACCTTCTTCACGGGCCTGTCCGACACCGCCGGCTACGTGGCGGCCCTGGCCCTGTTCGGGGTGGGCTTCGCGTTCCGGCCGCTCGGCGCCCTCGTCTTCGGCAAGATCGGCGACCAGGCCGGCCGCAAGGGCGCGTTCCTGGCCACGGTGCTTCTGATGGGCGGCGCCACCTTCGCCATCGCCCTTCTGCCCACCTTCCAGCAGGCGGGGATCATCGCCCCGATCTTGCTGATCATCCTGCGCTGCGTGCAGGGCTTCGCGCTGGGCGGCGAATACGGCGGGGCCGCCATCTACGTGGCCGAACACTCCCCGCCCGGACAGCGCGGCCGGGCGACCTCGTGGGTGCAGAGCTCGGCCTCGCTGGGCCTGTTCGCGGCGCTGCTCGTCATCCTGGCGACCCGCTGGGCGTTGGGCGCGCTCGTCGGACCGGAGGCCTTCGACGCCTGGGGCTGGCGCATCCCCTTCGCCGTCTCGATCGGCCTGCTGGCGGTCTCGGTGTGGATGCGGCTGAAGCTCAGCGAAAGCCCGACCTTCGCCAAGATGAAGGAGGAGGGCGCGGCGTCCAAGGCGCCCTATGCCGAGGCCTTCGGCCAGTGGAAGAACCTCAAACTGGTGCTACTGGCCTTCTTCGCCGTCATGTCGGCCCAGGGGGCGGTCTGGTACACCACCTTCTTCTACATCCAGACCTTCATGGAAAAGTTCCTCAAGGTCGCGCCCGGCACGATCAACGCCCTGATGATGGCCGCCGCGGCGGTCAGCGCGGTGCTCTACGTCGTGTTCGGCGCCCTGTCGGACAGGATCGGCCGCAAGCCGGTGATGCTGGCCGGCATGACCCTGGCCCTGGCCTTCTACTTCCCCGGCTTCCACCTCCTGGAAAAGGCCGCCAACCCGGCCCTCGCCGAAGCCTCGGCCAAGGCGCCGGTCAGCGTCACCGCCGATCCCGCCGACTGCGCCCTGCAGTTCGACCCCATCGGCAAGGCCGCCTTCGTCTCGTCCTGCGACATCGCCAAGGGCGCCCTGGCCAATGCAGGGATCTCCTACGCCAACCAGGCCGGTCCGGCCGGTTCGCAGGCCGTCGTCCAGGTGGGCGACACGCGCATCGTCTCCAAGAGCGCCACAGGCCTGCCGGCCGCCGAAGCCAAGGCGGTGAAGACCGCCGGCGAGGCCACGATCAAGGCGGCCCTGGCGAAGGCCGGCTATCCCACCACCGCCGATCCCGAGCGGATGAACATCTGGGGCGTGTTCGGCGTGCTGCTGGTGTTCGTGATCGGGGCCACGGCGCTCTACGGCCCGCTGGCCGCGGCCCTGGTCGAGCTTTTCCCCACCCGCGTGCGCTACACGGCCCTGTCGCTGCCCTATCACATCGGCACCGGCTGGATCGGCGGCTTCGTGCCCTTCAGCGCCTTCGCCATCGTCGCGGCCGTCGGGGATATCTACGCCGGGCTCTGGTACCCGGTGCTCTTCACCCTGATCAGCGTACTGGTGACGGCGTTCCTGCTGCCGGAGACGAAGGACAGGTCGCTGGATTGATCATGAAAAACCTCTCCCTCTGGGAGAGGGAGATTTCTAGTGATCCGTCGCCCGGGCCAGTTTCCAGCGGATCCTGGCGCCCTTCTCGGCGCGGACCTGGCTCTTCAGCACGATCACGCCGGCCTGGCGGGCATGGCCGTGGTCGAAGTGCGGCGCGGCCAGGACCGCGACGTCGGGCGCGTCGTTGCGCAGCCACCAGCCGACGTTGGACGGACCCTTGATCAGCACGCTCTTGCCGTCGCGCGCCAGCGAGGCGCGGGCGTTGGGGTGCAGGTGGAAGCTGATCTTGAAGGGGTGATAGCGGCGCGGACCGTCGGCCTTGGCCTCGGCCATCGGGATCAGGCTGTCCTCGCCGCGCAACTCGTCGGCCGCCAGATCGAGAAACAGGCGACGGGCGTGCTTGAGGCCCAGCCGTCGCCAGCCGTCGTGGACGATATCCAGCCAGACGCCCTGCTCGCCGTCGTGGCGGCGGGACTCGACACTGGTGGCGCCGTCGACCAGCCAGGGACCCAGCGCCGCGGCCCGGAAGCCCGACAGCGGCCGTCCGGCCGAGCCCTCGCCCACCGACACCGTCGAGGCCGCGTCAGATAGGCGGAAAGCCTGGGCGTTGGCGGCCTCGGGGCTCCAGCCGCTGGAGGTGATCAGCCGGTCCTTGCCGCAGACGATCTCCAGCGCCGCCGGCTGGGCGCAGGCCGAGCGGCTGAGCGCGCCGACCGGGGGCGCGCCGGCGTCGGCCAGCACCTGGATCGCGCCGCCCTGCATCTTCTGGAAGCCGGCGTGCGGCATGTCCATCGGCGGGCGCGGTCCATGGTCGTCATGGGCCAGGGCGGCGGCGATGCGGGCCGGTTCGACCGTTTCGCCGCCATGGAAGGCCGCCAGCTTGCCGTCGGCCAGGGTGAAGAAGCGCGCGCCCGACGACAGGCGGTCGATGGCCCGGCTGATCGCCTCGGGCGTCGGCCGGCCGCGCTGGCCCAGGGCGTCGTCGAGGGTCAGCAGGTCGAACAAAAGCTCCAGCCCGGCCTCGGGCGAGCGCGAGGCATGGCCGCCGTCGGCCAGGACGATGGCGTCGATGTCTCGGGCGATGCGGCGCAGGCCTTCGGCCATCAGCCGGTCGGCCGCCTTGCCCACCAGGGCCGTGCCGGCCACGGCCACCACCACCGCCCGCTCAAGGGCGCGGTCGGGGGCGTCAGAGGCCTTCATCAGCTGGCGCGCGCCGCGGGCCACGTCCAGCGCCAAGGCGGCGGTCTCGGCGTCGGAGGCGCCCGGCGACAGGGTCTTGGCGGCGCAGGCCAGGTGGAAGGTGCGGCGCTCCAGGCACTCGCCCGACCACGAGAAGGCGTTCCAGGTTCCGAACACCCGGCGCCAGTCCTGGATCAGGCGCAGCGCCCGGCGCGCGCCCTCGGGACCCTGGGCCAGAAGGCCCGGCAGCCAGTCGAAGCGGTGCAGGGCCACGGCGAAGGCGCGCGAGGGGCTGGGGGTGTCGAAGGGGTCGCCTTCGGCCCCGACCTTCAGGCTCTCGTCATGCAGGGTCAGCACGCCGTCCAGCAGCTGGCGGCCGCGCTGGATGTCGACGGGGCGAGGGTCGTGCGGGCGCGCCGACAGGCCGACAGGACGCGGGGCGGTGATCAGGGCGCGATGCGGCGGCGAGCCGAACCACTCGCGCTCGACGGCCGAGCGGGCCGAGGCCGAGACCGATCGCGCCAACACGACTCCGCGCCGCAGGGGACGCCCGGCGGGCTTGGATGCGGAGGGCGTGGCGGGCGCGCCGGTCATGCCGTGGCGTCAGCCCCCTTTGAGCGCGCTGATGTTGGCGGCGTAGGCGTCCGGACCGCCCTTGAACACCGCCGAGCCGGCCACCAGGGCCGTGGCGCCGGCGGCGACGCATTGGGGCGCGGTGACCGGGGTCACCCCGCCGTCGACTTCCAGGATGATGTCCAGGCCCTGGGCGTCGATCATCTTGCGCAGGGCTTCCACCTTGCGCAGCTGGCCCGGGATGAAGCTCTGGCCGCCGAAGCCGGGGTTCACCGACATTACGAGCACCAGGTCGACGTCCTCGAGGATCCATTCGACGTGGTCGAGGCTGGTCGAGGGATTGAACACCACGCCCGCCTTGGCGCCCAGCTGGCGGATGCGCTTGAGCGAGCGGTGCAGGTGCGGGCCGGCTTCCGGGTGGATGCTGATGATGTCGGCCCCGGCCTCGCGGAAGGCCTCCAGGTACGGGTCGGCCGGGCTGATCATCAGGTGCACGTCGAACGGGATCTTGGCGTGGGGCCGGATCGCTTTGACGATGTCGGGGCCCAGGGTGATGTTCGGCACGAAATGGCCGTCCATGACGTCGACATGCACCCAGTCGGCGCCGGCCGCCTCGATGGCGGCCACTTCGGCGCCCAACTTGGCGAAGTCGGAGGCGAGGATCGACGGAGCGATGATCGGCGCGGTCATGGTGTTCTTGGCTTACCGGGCAAAGGCTCGCGCTACAAGCGAGCGGTTGAGTTCCAGCCTTACGCGGCCTTGACGAAACGGGCCGCGAAGAAGCCGTCCTGGCCCCCTTCGCGATGATGGGGCAGCAGGCGCAGCGTCCCGCGGGCGGTCAGGCTGGCCTCGGGGGCGCCGCCCTCGCCGGCGCCGATCGGCGACAGCGAGAAGTCCGGATGCCGGGCCAGGAAGGCCTCGACCTGGGCCTCGCCCTCCTCCGGCTCCAGCGAGCAGACGCAATAGACCAGCCGGCCGCCCGGCGCGGTGCGCCTGGCGGCGCTGTCCAGCAGGGCCGACTGCACGGTCGCCAGGCTGGCCACGTCGCCGGGGCGAGCGGCCCACAGCACGTCGGGGTGACGGCGGAAGGTGCCGGTGGCCGAGCACGGGGCGTCCAGCAGCACGGCGTCGAAGGTGCGCGCGTCGTCCCAGGTCGAGGCGTCGGCGGCCACGACCTCGGCCTCCAGGCCGATGCGGGCGAGATTTTCGGTCACGCGCTTGAGGCGGGCCGCCGAACGGTCGACGGCCACGACCTTGGCCCCCGTGGCGGCCAGCTGCAGGGTCTTGCCGCCCGGCGCGGCGCAGAGGTCGACGGCGGTCTCGCCGGGCTTCACGTCCAGCAGGCGGGCCGGAATAGCGGCGGCGGCGTCCTGCACCCACCAGGTCCCGGCCTCGAAGTCGGGCCAGCCGGCGACGTCGCCGCGGCGGCGCGTGCGCAGGGTGTCGCCGGGCAGAACCTCGGCCTCGATGGCCTCGGCCAGGGCGGCCACATCGGTCCCGGGCTTGAGGGAAAGGTCTGTGGCCGGCTCCTCGGCCACCACGGCCGCCAAGGCGCGAGCGTCGTCCTGGCCCCAGGCGCCGGCCCAGCGGGCGAACAGCCACGGCGGCACCAGGGTCGACGGGTCGTCGGGCGGAGCGCCGTCGCGCAGCAGGCCGCGCAGCACGGCGTTGACCAGCCCTTTGAACGGACGGCTGGCCTTGTTGGCCCCGGCCAGTTCGACGCTGGTGGCCACCGCCGCGAAGGCGGGCACGTCGAGGAAGAAGGCCTGGGTCGCGCCGAGCCGCAGCAGGTTGCGCACGCGCGGCGGCGGCTCCTTGCTGAGCTTGGCGGCGAGAGCCCGATCCACGGGCCCCAGACGGCGCAGGGCGGCCATGGCGAGCGCGCGCGCGAAGGCGCGCTCACGCGGCTCCAGGGCGCGGAAAGCGTTGGTCGTCGCGGCCTCGTCGAGGCCGCCGCGGCGCGAAAGGGCCGCGTCGAGTAGGGCGAGGGCCGCTTCCCGGGCGGGAAGGCCGTCGTTCAGTTCCTGAGTCACCGCCCCGCCGTGCCCCGCAATGCGCCAAAGCGCAAGCCCCTTGGATGCTCCATCGACGCTTGCGTGCTATGAAACACCATGTCCGACGATCTTTCTCCCCCGTTTTCCGAGGTTCAGGACCCTGAACTGGCCCGCCTGGGCGCCGCGCCCGGCAAGGATCTGAGCCCGGCCGCCCGCCGCGCGCTGGAAGAGGCCGCCGCTCGTCGCGAGGCCGAAGCGGCCAGCGCCCTGCCCGCCGAGAAGGGCGGCCGCGACGGCCCCGAGCCCACGCGCTTCGGCGACTGGGAGCGCAAGGGCGTGGCGGTGGATTTCTGAGATCCGGGCCTTCAACCCCGAGTCCACCTCTCCCTATGGGAGAGGTTTCCTTTTAGCCCTTCGGCTTGCGCGGTGCGGCCGGCTTCTTGGCCGGGGCCTTGGTTGCGGCCGGAGCCTTGGGCGCGGCGGCCGCCTTCGGGGCCGGGGCGGGCTTTTCCGCGGCAGGAGCCACGGCGGCCACCGCCGGCTTGGCCAGCAGGTCGCGGATCTCGGTCAGCAGCTTTTCTTCCGGGGTCGGCGCGGCCGGCGCCTCGGGAGCCGGTTCGGCGGCGTCGGCGCGACGGATCTGGTTGACCAGCTTGACCAGCAGGAACACCACCGCCGCGACGATGAAGAACTGGATCAGCGTGTTGATGAAGGCGCCGTACTGGATGGCGACCTTCTCGATCGCCTCGGTGGCGGGATCCTCGGCCCGCAGCACCCATTCCAGCTTGGAGAAGTCCAGCCCGCCGGTCAGCAGGCCGATCGGCGGCATGATCACCTGGTCGACCAGGCTCTTGACGATGCCGTTGAAGGCCGCGCCGATGATCACGCCGACGGCCAGGTCGATGACGTTGCCGCGAGCGATGAACTCGCGGAATTCCTTGACGATGCTCATGCGCAAATCCCCTCGTGGCTAACCGGAACGCCGAAAGGCTGAGCCGGTTCGCCGCCAGGGGCAAGAGAGTCGGCCTGCCGACTACTCGGCGTTCAGGCGGGCGCGCAGTTCCTTGCCGCTCTTGAAGAACGGCACGTGCTTGGCGCGGACGTCGACGGTTTCCCCCGTGCGCGGGTTGCGACCGGCGCGGGCCGGGCGCGAGCGCACCGACAGGGCCCCGAAGCCGCGCAGCTCGACACGACCGCCGGCCTCCAGGGCGTTGATCATCCGCTCCAGGATGACGCCCACGACGCGCTCGACATCCTTCTGCGTCAGGTGCGGATTTTCGTTCGCGAGCCTGGCGATGAGTTCAGACTTGATCATCGATATCCCCTGCGCCGAGGGAGCGGCGCGCCGCGACCTTTGCCCAAGCAGGCCGGAATCTTCAAGGAAAAGGTTGCGAGCCGTTATCTAAAGGCCCTTCGGCGCCCGGACGATGCGAACGTCGTAGGCAGCCTTGCGGATGGCGGCGTTGGCCGCGTCGACCTGGGCGAACGGCAGTTCCCTGGCCTCGCCGCGGGTCTCGGTCTCGAATCGGGCGACGCCGTCGACCACCTTGGCCGACTTGGCCACGCGGTAGCCGGTAGCGGCGTCCTCGCCGTTGACGCCCTTGACGCTGAAGCCCTCGCCCTTGCCCGGCAGCACCACCTCGATCGAGCTGCGGGTGAAGATGGGATAGCGCAGGGCGAAGGGCGCGGTGTCGTTGGGGCCCGGCTGGCGGCGCGGGAAGGCCGCGCCGGAGCCCTCGCCCTCGTCGAGCTTGAGTTCACGCACGCCCAGGTCGTCGTTCAGCCGCCATTCCGGCGCGCCCGTCCCGGTCATCGTGATGGAGAGGTCGCCGCTTTCGGCCTGCTTCCACTCCACCGTCTCCAGCGTGATCCAGCTCATCGACTTGGACAGGGTCTGCTTGAGCCCGCGCTCGACGTCGGCCTTGGGCGCGGTTTCCAGCGATCGCGAGAAGCCCCGCGCCATGTCGCCGCGCATCAGGATGTCGACCCGCACCTGCGCCGGCTTGTCGAGGCCCGCGGAGGCGTCGATGTGCAGCCGGTTGTCGTTCTGGGCCTCGGCCAGCGGCGGCTGCTCGACCGGCTCCAGGCTCGCCCCCTTGGCGCGCACCGGCAGCGCCCAGCGGAAGCCCGGCGGACGCAAGCGGTCGAGGCCGCCCTTGTCGCCCGCGCGCGTTCCGTCCAGCCAGTAGCTCTTCCCGTCGATGCGGGCGCGCACGATGATGTGGTTGAACTGGCCGGCGGCGGCCACGCGCTCGTCCATGCCGTCGCCGCCGCTGGTCGAGACGATGGCCGGCTCGGCCTCGACGCCCAGGCCGCGCAGCAGGGCCAGCAGCAGCACCGTCTTGCCCTTGCAGTCGCCGAAGCGGCGGGCCCAGGTCTCGTCGGCCGGGGCCGGCCGGTAGCCGCCGTCGCCCATGCTGAGCGCCAGGTAGCGGGTCTTGTCCTCGACCAGCTGCAGGGCCGCGAAGGCGCGCTCCTTCGGGTCCTTGGTCTGGGCGGCGATGCGCGCGATCTCGGCCCGCACGGGCGAGTCCGGCGCCAACTGCGCGGCCTTGTCGTAGAGGGGGTACATGCGCCGCGAGATCTCGGCCCAGTCGGCATAGGTCGAGGCCTGCAGCTCGCCGACCCGCAGGAAGCGCAGCGGCGCGCCGGCCGGGGCCTTGGGCGCCTCGGCGTCGGTCAGATCCACGTTCAGGCGGGTGAAGCCGTCGACCTTGGCGACGGCCGGCTGCGGGAAGCCGGTCGAGGCCTTCCAGATCACCGGATTGTCCTGCGGCCACTCGATGCGCACCCGGTAGCGGCCGATCTTGCCGGCCCAGCCCATGCGCTCGAAGGTCTGGCCGCGATTGTCGAGCAGCGGCTCGGTGCGATGGACGGTGTAGGCCCAGTCGATTACGTCGCCGACCTGCAGGTCCTTGATCTGGATGCTGGCGGTCAGGCGGCCGTCGAGCATGGCGCGTTCGAGATTGGTCTCGCGCCGGATGACCAGCACGTCCTTGCCGCCTTGCAGCAGGTCGATGACCTGGTCGCCGCGGCGGATGGCCAGGGTGTGCAGGGTGACCGTCTCGGCGGTCGGGTTCCACGACACCGAGCGCGAACCGGAGCCCGACAGCCCCTCGGTCTTCACGATGCGGACGACGCGGCGGCTGTAGAAGGTCCCGCCCGAGCGCTCGAGCCTGGTCTGGCTGTCGTCGAGCAGCACCTGGGTGGCGGGGGTCTCGGGTCCGGCCTGGACGGCGGGGATCGGCGCGACGTCCACCCAGGCCACGGGCGCGGCGTAGACGGGCTTGTCGGCGGCGGCGGCGTGACCAGTCCACATCGCGGCGACGGCGGCGGCCGGAAGGGCCAGCGCGGAAGATTTGAACATGGAGGGTCCCTGCCAACTACTCAGACAAGCGGGACCATACAATTCCAGGCAGCACGGCCAAGAGTTCGCGCAAAAGAAAAACGGCGGTCGGATTGCTCCGACCGCCGCCTGTCTTCAGCTTAAACCCGTGAGGGAAAAAGCTTAGTCCTTCGTGGCGCGCTCACGCAGAGCGGCGCCCAGGATGTCGCCCAGCGAAGCGCCGGAGTCCGACGAGCCGAACTGCTCGATGGCTTCCTTCTCTTCGGCCATTTCCAGCGACTTGATCGACAGCGAGACGCGGCGAGCGGCCTTGTCCACGTTGGTGATCTGAGCGTCGACGCGGTCACCCACGGCGAAGCGCTCGGGGCGCTGTTCCTGACGATCGCGCGACAGGTCCGACTTGCGGATGAAGGCGGTCATCGGGGCGTCGTCTTCACCGAAGCGGACTTCGATGCCGCCCGAGGTGACTTCCGTGACGGTGACGGTGACGGTCTGGTTCTTGCGGAAGGTGTCGCCCGACATCGGGTCGCCGGCCAGCTGCTTGATGCCCAGCGAGATGCGTTCCTTCTCGATGTCGACATCGAGAACCTTCGCCTTGACCACGTCGCCCTTCTTGTAGCGAGCCATGGCTTCTTCGCCGGCGACGCTCCAGTCGATGTCCGACAGGTGCACCATGCCGTCGATGTCGTTGTCGAGGCCGATGAACAGACCGAATTCGGTCGCGTTCTTGACTTCGCCTTCGACGGTCGAACCGATCGGGTGAGCCTCGACGAAGGCTTCCCACGGGTTGGCCAGGGCTTGCTTCAGGCCCAGCGAGACGCGGCGCTTGGACGGATCGACGTCCAGGACCACGACGTCGACTTCCTGCGAGGTCGACACGATCTTGCCGGGGTGGACGTTCTTCTTGGTCCACGACATTTCCGACACGTGCACCAGGCCTTCAACGCCGGCTTCCAGCTCCACGAAGGCGCCGTAGTCGGTGATGTTGGTGATGCGGCCGGTGAACTTGGCGCCGACCGGATACTTGGCTTCGACGCCGTCCCACGGATCCGACTGCAGCTGCTTCATGCCGAGCGAGATGCGCTGGGTGTCCGGGTTGATCTTGACGATCTGGACCTTCACGGTGTCGCCCACGGCGAGCACCTGGCTCGGGTGGTTGACGCGCTTCCAGCTCATGTCGGTGACGTGCAGCAGGCCGTCGATGCCGCCCAGGTCGACGAACGCACCGTAGTCGGTGATGTTCTTGACGACGCCTTCGCGGATTTCACCCTCTTGCAGCTGCGACACCAGTTCGGTGCGCTGCTCGGCGCGGGCTTCTTCCAGGATGGCGCGACGCGAGACGACGATGTTGCCGCGCGGACGGTCCATCTTCAGGATGGCGAAGGGCTGTTCCTTGCCCATCAGCGGGCCGACGTCGCGGACCGGACGGATGTCGACTTGCGAGCCCGGCAGGAAGGCCGAGGCGCCGCCGAGGTCGACGGTGAAGCCGCCCTTCACGCGGCCGACGATGGCGCCCATCACCGGCTCGTTCTTGGCGTAGACGCCTTCCAGACGGGTCCAGGCTTCTTCGCGCTTGGCCTTTTCGCGGCTGATCACCGCTTCGCCCATGGCGTTCTCGAGGCGCTCGAGGAAGACTTCGACGGTGTCGCCGACCTTGATGGTCGCCTTGCCGGCTTCGTCGACGCCGAATTCCTTCAGCTGGACGCGGCCTTCGGTCTTCAGACCGACGTCGATGATCGCGAAGTCCTTCTCGATCCCAACGACCTTGCCCTTGACCACGGAGCCTTCCGCGAAGTCGCGGCCGCCCATGGAGTCGTTGAGGAGCGCTTCGAAATCGTCGCGCGTGGGGTTGAAGCTCATATCGTCAGCCATGCTGATCTAAGATCTCTGGGTTGTGGGAAGCCCTGGGATGAGCGCCGTCGGATGACGGTTCTCGGGATTCCGGGTGAAGTGATTTTTGATGCGATCCGGCGCTTCCAAAGCGGCGGCGAGGCGGGCGTTAGATTGGCCCTTGGAGTTTCCTCACCGGGCGCGCGCCGTCTCGACGATGCGGAGAGCCGCATCGAAGGCCTGGGATATAGTCATTTCCGACGTATCAAGCAAGATAGCGTCCACAGCCTGGGTCATGGGCGCGTCCTTGCGGCCGCCGTCGCGCTCGTCGCGCTTTCTGATGTCGGTCAGGATTTCCTCGAAGGTGACGCTCTCGCCCTGCCCGGTCAGCTGCTTCCAGCGGCGGTCGGCGCGGACCTCGGCGCTGGCGGTGACATAGAGCTTGGCCGGCGCCTCCGGGGCGATGACCGTGCCGATGTCGCGGCCGTCGAGCACCGCGCCCGGCTCCTGGGCGGCGAACGCGCGCTGCAGGTCGAACAGCGCCGAGCGCACGCCGGGGTGCACGGCCACGCGGCTGGCGGCCTCGCCGGCGGCGCGGGTGCGCACTTCGGGACGCTCCAGTTCGGCCAGATCCAGACCCAGGGCCGAGGCCTCGGCCGCAGCGGCGTCATCGAGGTCGCCGCCGGCGTCCAGCAGACGGACGCCGACCGCGCGATACAGCAGGCCGGTGTCGAGCATCGGCAGGCCGTAGTGGGCCGCCAGGCGCGAGGCGATGGTGCCCTTGCCCGAGGCGGCGGGGCCGTCGACGGCGATCACGAAGCCCATGGATCAGGCCTCGACGATCGAGCCGCCCAGGCCCGTCATCAGCGACACGAAGCCGGGGAAGCTGGTGGCGATCATGCCCGGCTCGTCGATCTCGACGGGCTCCTGGGCGGCCAGGCCCAGGATCAGGTGGCTCATGGCGATGCGGTGATCGCCATGGGTGATCACCCGGCCGCCGCCGCGCACCGGGTGGTTGCCGCCCTTCGTGCCGACCACGGTCATGCCTTCGGGCTCTTCCTCGACCGTGACGCCGCAGGCCTGCAGGCCCGCCGCCGTCAAGGCGATGCGGTCGCTTTCCTTGACCCGCATCTCGCCGATGCCGCGCATGACGGTCGGCCCGTCGGCGAAGGCGGCGGCGACGGCCAGGATCGGATACTCGTCGATCATCGCCGGCGCGCGCTCGGGCGGCACGACGACGCCCTTGAGCTGCGAATGGCGGGCGGTGATGTCGCCGACGTCCTCGCCGCTCTCGACGCGGACGTTCGAGATGGTCAGGTCAGCGCCCATCTCCTGCAGCGTGGTGAAGAGGCCCGTGCGCAGCACGTTGAGCATCACGCCCTCGACCGTCACTTCCGAGCCGGGGACGATCAGGGCCGCGACCAGCGGGAAAGCGGCCGACGACGGGTCGCCCGGCACCTGCACGTGCGTGCCCTTCAGCTTCTGGCCTTCGGGCAGGCGCACATGGCGCACGCCGTTTTTGTCCTCGACCAGAACCTCGGCCCCGAAGGCGCGCAGCATGCGCTCGGTATGGTCGCGGGTGGCTTCCGGCTCGATCACCTCGACGCCGCCCTCGGCGTGCAGGCCGGCCAGCAGCACGGCCGACTTCACCTGGGCCGAGGCCATCGGCAGGGTGTAGACGAGGCCGCGCAGGGAGCCGCCCTTCAGGGTCAGCGGCAGGCGGCCCTTGTCGCGGCCGAACCAGGTGGCGCCCATGCGAGCCAGCGGATCGAGCACGCGGCCCATCGGGCGCCCGCGCAGGCTGGCGTCGCCAGTGAAGGTGGCGCACATGGCAAAGCCCGCGGCCGCGCCCATGATCAGGCGAACGCCGGTGCCGGCGTTGCCGCAGTCGATGACGTCGGAGGGCTCTTCGAAACCGCCCTTGCCCTCGACCCGCCAGCGGCCGACGCCTTCCTTTTCGACCCGCGCGCCGAAGGCCTGCATGGCCCGCGCGGTCGCCAGGACGTCGTCGCCTTCCAGCAGCCCCTCGATGGTGGTGGTGCCGCTCGCAAGCGCGCCGAGGATCATCGAACGGTGCGAAATGGACTTGTCGCCAGGCGCCCGAACCGTACCGCGAAGGCTCCCGCCCGGGGCGCTCTTCAATCCAGCCGTGGTCATGCCGAAACCGGCTCCTTGCAACATAGGTGTTTCGCGAAGGGGTTTGCTTTTGACAGCGGCCTCCCGTCATGGCAAGTCAGCCGCCGCTTTTCCCATCAGGATCAAAGGGTCGCCGCCTTGGCTAATCCCGACTTGGGCGCAAAACAAATCTGCCCCAACTGCCAATCGAAGTTCTACGACCTCAACCGTCGTCCGGCCGTTTGCCCCAAGTGCGGCGAGCAGTTCGACCCGGAAGAGGCCCTGAAGTCGCGCCGCGTCCGCGCCCGCGCCGTCACGCCGGACTACGACGCCGACGACGAGAAGGAAGCCCCGGCTCCCAAGGAGCAGGACGGCTACGAGGACGAAGTCGACGAGACTCCGGAAATCGACGAGGCCGCCGAGGCTGACGTCGCCGAAACCGACGACGAGGACGGCGATCCGACCTCCGAACCGGCGCCGGGCGGCGACGACCTGGGCGTCGACTTCGCCGAGGACGAGGATCTCGGCGACGAGGACAGCGACGACGTCCCGTTCCTCGAGGACGAGGACGAAGACGACCTCGGCGACGAGATCGAAGGCCTGCCGGACGGCGAGGACGACGACCGCTAAGTCACGAATTCCGGGGTCGGAGCCATCCGACCCCGGATTTTCGGGTTCTCCACAAGGCTTTGGCCGGACCCCGAAAAAAAGTTCGCCGAGGGGGTTGATCCCGGAAAAACCTCGGCATAGGTTCCGCGCCTCTTCGGGGGACAGCCACTCGGAACCGCCGGAGAGACTAAGGAATTCGAAAGGAAGTCTTCGCGATTTCCAGACGGGCCTTGGGGCTATAGCTCAGCTGGTAGAGCGCTTGAATGGCATTCAAGAGGTCAGCGGTTCGACTCCGCTTAGCTCCACCAARACGGCCGCTTCCCTAAAGGGAGCGGCCGTTTCCATTTCCAGATCAGGCCCAATCCCGGATCAGGCGTAGCCCAGCAGAGCCCGCAGGCCGGGCACGTGGTAGTCGACGACGCGCTTGTGGACGTCCGACAGCACCTTGGGCACCTCGGCCGTCACCTTCAGGTTCTCGCTGGCCGTACGGCTCTCCCGGCGGTCGGCGCCGGCCTCGACGCGCTCGCGCCAGTCGGCGGGCAGCTCGAGGCCGCAATCGGCCAGCAGGCGGCCAAAGAAGGCCTCGGCGCGCCGCGAGCCGAGATCCTTGAGGTTCTCGACGATGTCCTCGTAGCGGACGATCACGGCCCGCGAGCCCATCCAGGCGACCGCGTTCATGCTGAACACGTCGCGCAGGTCGGGCACCGCGCCATGCGCGCCCAGGATCATCATCATGATGACGTCCTCGATCGCCGCCCCGCCGTCCTTGATGTGGTTCAGGCGGCCCTGGAACTCATCGGACAGGTAGAAGCGCGTCCGGGCCAGGACCCAGTCGTAGGGATCGCGCACCAGCACGATGTGGCGCACGTCGCGCAGGGCCACGGCCGACTCGTCGGAGAACAGCATGTGGCCCCAGCTGATCATCGGCTTGTCGGGGCGGAAGGCCTCGCGGCTGCGGGCCAGCAGGGCGTGCTGGATGTACTCGCCCGGCCAGTGCTGATCGCGGGCGACGAACATCCGCATGATGTTGCGGATCAGGTGGGTGCCGGCCTTGGGCACGCTGTTGAGGAAGACCGGCTGGGCCAGTCGCGCCCGGTCGAAGCGCTCGCCGATGGCGTCGAGATTGTCGGGCTTGCCGCGGATGATGGCGTTCACGAAGGACCCCGATGCGGCCACGCGGGGCCGCTGCTTACAAAAGAACGGGCGGCGGATCGCTCCGCCGCCCGACGATAGACGAAAAGGCCCGGGACGGGGAAACGCCTCGCAGCGCCCCCGCCCCTCGCCGATCCCTAGAACTTGGCCTGCATGCTCAGGAACACGCGGCGGCCGATGTAGTCGTATTGCGACGACAGCACCGAACGACCGACCATGTTGTAGTCGCCCTGGGCCATGGTGACCTGCGGGGGCAGCTCGTTGAACAGGTTGGCCACGCCGCCGACCAGCGACCAGTCCTCGAAGCGCTTCTGCAGCGAGAGGCTGTGGTAGGCGGTGAACTCGGTGTGGATCTTATAGAACGTGGTGCCGGCCGCGTTGCGGTCGTCGAAGAACTCGGCGTCCGAAGCCTTGCCGACCATGTCGATGCCCCAGAAGCCGGTCCAGTCGCCGCGCGAGAAGCGGAAGTTCAGCTGGCCGGTCCAGTCGGGATCGCCGACACGACCGTTGTTGTCTTCCACGAAGTCGGCGAACAGCGCCTTCTTGTCTTCCAGCTGCCAGGTCGACTGCAGGTCGATGGTCATCCGGATGTCGGCCGGCAGGTCGTGGCTGTAGTTGACCGTCAGGTCGATGCCGCGGTTCTTCTGCGTCGAGATGTTCAGGTAGTTGTCGGTGACCGTCGTGATCAGGTTCGACGGGCCGCGATCGAACAGCGAGCACAGCGGGTCGGTCGGGAAGTTCAGCGAGCGATAGCAGCCGCTGACGATGTTGGCCGCGCCCAGCTGGTCGATCTCGTTCTTCACCTCGATGTCGAAGTAGTCGAGCGCGACCTGCAGGTCGGCGAACTTCGGCGTCCAGATCACGCCGTAGGTCGTGGCCTTGGAGGTTTCGGCCTCCAGTTCGCCCGCGCCGCCGCCCGAGGTGATGGTCGCCGAGGCGCCGGCGCCGGTGTAGGTGCCCGAAATGCCGTCGGCCGCGCAGTTGTTGGCGACGTACTGCGGCAGGGTGCCGGCCGTCAGCGCCGCCTGCCAGCGGATGCAGGGGTCGAGGCTGCGCTGGCTAAGGAACGAGGTCTCGGCATTCTTGTACAGCTCGAACAGCGCCGGAGCGCGGAACGAGGTGCCGTGGGTGGCGCGCAGGCGCACCGACGGGATGATCCGCCAGTTGACGCCGACCTTGTAGGTGGTGTCGCTGCCGTACGAATTGACGTCGGTGTAGCGGCCCGACAGCGACAGATCCAGCGACTGGGCCAGCATCACGTCCTTGAGGATCGGGATGCTCAGTTCGCCGTAGACGTCCTTGGTGTTGTCCTTGCCGGCGGTGATGCCCGAGACCGAGGCGCCCCAGATGTTGCCGGCGCGGGTGATCTCGCCGGGAGTGTCGTTGATCTCGTCACGACGATACGAGGCGCCCAGCGCCACGCCCACCGGACCGGCCGGCAGGGTGAACAGGTTGCCCGACACCGAGCCTTCGATCGCGAACTGCTTGTAGATCGTGCGACCGGTTTCAGTGTCGAACAGGAAGGCTTCTTCCTCGGGCGTGTACTTGCCGGCCAGGAAGTCGGGCGACATCCAGTTCACGTCCACGCAGTCGCGGTTCGAGATCGGGGTCTTGTAGCCGACGCACGAGGCGGTCGGACGCGGGATCGAGTTGGCGTTGGCCAGCCCCCCCGTGCCGAAGTCGGTGCGGCCGTCGGCGCTGTAGACGGCGTCGGCCAGGATCACGTCCTGCGAGTACTGGCCCTTGTTGTGGCTGTACTGGGCGAAGATGTCCCAGTCCCAGCCCTTCAGGAAGTCGATGCCGGTGAAGTCGCCGCGCAGGCCGCCGACATAGCGCTGGTAGTCGACCTTCTGACCCGAGCGGTTGCGCGGGGTGACCACGGTCGGGCTCAGGACGAAGTCGCCCGTGAAGCCGGCGCTGAAGGGGTCGCCGTAGTCTTCGGTGTAGAGGTAGGTCCAGAACTGGCGGTAGCCGTTGGTCTTGGTGGCGCGACGGTTCAGCAGCACCTCGGCATAGGCCTCGATGTTGTCGGTGACGTCGAAGGTGGCCTGGGCGTAGACCGTGTTGCGCTCGGTGCGCGGGGTCAGCGAGCTGGCCAGGTTGTAGGGGCTGTTGTAGTCGAGCACGCCCATGTCCGGGTTGGCCGGATCGAGGCTGTCGCCGACGATGAAGAAGCCGGGGGGCAGGCCCGGATAGGCGCCGCCGGCGTTCGAACCGCCCGGATACTGCGGGATGTATTGGCCCAGGTTGCCGTTGTAGTCGTACTGGATCTTGCCGTTGGTGCCGTCGAAGGACGGCAGGGTGTAGAGCCAGACTTGATCGTACAGCAGGTCGCGGCACTGGGTCTTGCCGGTGCGCGGGTCGATCGTGTCCTTACGCTTGCCGTTGGCGTCGAAGATGTATTGCTGGCCGCAGTTGGTGTAGCTGCGCTGGCCGTTGGTCTGCTCGGCCTTCTTGGCGTAGTCGTAGGTGATGTTGAAGGTGCCGCGGTCGAAGGTCTTGCCCCAGCCGATGCTGCCGCGGAACTCTTCGCCGCCCTTCTTCTGCGGCTGAGTGGCGAAGGCGTCGATCGAGAAGCCGTCGGCGCCGCGCTTGGTGATGATGTTGACCACGCCGGCGACGGCGTCGGAGCCGTAGATCGACGAGGCGCCGTCCTTGAGGATCTCGACGCGGTCGATGGCGGCCATCGGCAGCACGTTGAGGTCGAAGGCGGACACGCCGCCGCGCACGCCGGCCGGACCGGCGCGACGGCCGTTCAGCAGCACCAGGGTGCGGTTGGCCCCCAGGCCCCGCAGCGAGATGGTTTCCGAACCGGGGCCGCCGTCGGTGACGAAGGCGCTGGAGATGGCCGAGGTGATCTGCGGCGAGCCGGACGCGATCGTCGACGACTGCAGCAGTTGGGCCGTGCTGCCCACGCCCTTGAGCAGGCCCTGCTCGGCGGTGACCACCTGGACGGGGTCGGAGCTGTTGAATTCGTTGCGCTTGATGCGCGAGCCGGTGACGACGACGGCTTCGACTTCGGAAGCCGAAGCGCTGTCGCTGGTGGCCTGAGCCATGGCGGGCAAAGCCGCGCCAGCCGCCAGCCCCGCGATGATCGTCGAGGCTAGAAGGTGTCTACGATGCATGAACATTGAGGATTTTCGCCCTTGATTGCGGACACGACGGCACGTCCCCCCACCAAGTCCCCCTTGGCGCGCGACGAACCTCCCGCGGGCGCTAGTCAATCGCCTCAACTGCGTCGCTGCAATCTAGGCGACGCTAAAACGTCGCATTTTGGACAAACTGTGACCTGGAGCGCGCACTTGGTAATCAGGTTGGGCGCTTGGGGGCAGGCCGCCAGGAAGCGCTTCCAGCGCCCGCCCGCGGCCTTGCTGGGTCCGTTATGAAGCGCGCCAGGTCCCTTCCGTGATGGTGGCGACGGCCTCCCAGCCCTTTTCGGTCAGCTTCAGGTACTTCTTGCGCCGGTCGCCGGGATCCAGCTCTTGGGTGACCCAGCCCAGCCCGTCCGGGTTCTGCCTGGTCGGCTCCATGAACAGGCCGAACGTCCGCTCGATGGAGCGCCCGAGAATGGCCTTGCCGTCGCCGTCGTCGCCGCCCGCCGTCATGAGATCGGCCAGGTTGATGGACTCGTTGCGAATATTGGCCCTTGCGACGATGCAGAAGGCCAGCATCTGCCGGGCCGAGGCGCGAGGCGGCGTGATCGAGGTCATCGCCAGAAGGAAGCCCGCAAAGCTTTCGAGCGTCGTGGCGCCCCCCGGCGACGACCACGACCGCATTGTTGATCCCGTCATGGTGACCTCCCTCCCCGTCAACCTGCGATCAGCCCGGCCAGGCGGCGGACGCCTTCCTCGATCTGCTCGGGCGGCAGCAGGGAATAGCTGAGGCGCAGGGTGTTGGCGGCCGGGGCCTCGGCGAAGAAGGGGGCGCCGGGCACGAAGGCCACGCGGATGTCGGTCAGGGCGCGGGCCAGCAGGTCCTTGCCGTCGACGCCCGGCGGCAGGGTCAGCCAGACGAACATGCCGCCCTCGGGCGAGATCCACGAGACGCTTTTGGGCATATGCCGCTCCAGCGCCGCCAGCATGGCGCGGGCCTGGCCGCCATAGGCGCCCCGCAGCCGGCCCAGGTGCTGGTCGTAGCCTTCGGACACCACGCGATGGGCGACCATCTGGTTGATGGTCGAGACGTGCAGGTCGCCGCCCTGCTTGAGCAGGACCAGCTTCTCGATCGCCGCCCGCGGACCGCAGATCCAGCCGATGCGCAGGGCCGGCGACAGGGTCTTGGACAGGGTGCCGCAGAACAGGGTGCGCGCGGCCTCGATCGACCAGTTGCGGGCGATGTCGAGGGCCAGCAGCGAGGGGATGGCCTCCCCGCCGAAGCGCAGCTCGCGATAGGCGCCGTCCTCGACCAGCGGGAAGTCGAGGTCCTCGGCCAGGTCGAGCAGCGCCTCGCGCTCGGCCAGGGTCAGGCTGACGCCGGTGGGATTGGCGAAGTCGGGGACGAAGTAGCCCAGGCGGGGCTTGCGGGCCTCCACGGCCTTCCGCGCGGCCGGGTCGCCGGCCAGCGCCCCCTCGGGCAGGTCGAGATAGGCCGGCTGATAGGCGTTGAACGCCTGCAGCGCGCCCAGATAGGTGGGCCGGGCGACCATGACGCCGGCGCCCGGATCCAGGAACAGCTTGCCCAGCAGGTCGAGCGCCTGCTGCGAGCCGGCGGTCAGCAGCACGTTCTCCGGCTCGCACGGCATGCCGTCGCGGGTCATCCGCTCGGCGATCCAACGGCGCAGCGGGCCGTGGCCCTCGCTGACGGTGTACTGCAGGGCCTGGGCGGCCTGGGCGCCGTCGGCCAGGATCTCGGCATAGGCCTCGCGGATCATCTGGGCCGGGAACAGGGCGGGATCGGGGATGCCGCCGGCGAACGACAGGATGTCGGGCTGCTCGAGCAGCTTCAGCAGTTCGCGGATCTCGCTGGCGCGGATGCCGGCCATGCGCGCGGAGTAGCGCGCGGCCCAGTCGTGCTTGGCCCCGTCTTGATCGGCCAAGGCTTGGGTGTCGATGGTCATGAGGTCTTCTTCGTCGGGACAATCGTGCGGCCGCCTGCGGGCCGCTCGTCTTTTCGTCATTCGGCGGCTCGGGGCCGCCTGTCGTCTGGGCGCACCAAGGCGCCGCGCCTGATCCCTAGCGGTCAGGCGCTGCGTACGAGTCCGTTGGTGCCCAGGGAGCGACGGCGCTGAAAGCGCCGGGTCCCGCGTTCGCTCGCGATCATGGCCGTGACCCTAGCGTCGCGGATCGAGGAAGGAAACCCGGCTTTTCCTCGAAGGGTCGACAGCCGGCCTCAGCGCGGGCCGGTGAGGTTGTCGGTCCAGTCCTCGTTGGGATCGGGCGGACCGCCGGTCGGCAGGCGCCATTCGCCGCGATAGGAGAAGTCCAGCGTGCCGCACAGGCGGGCCTGGCCGGCCGCCTTGGGATCGTCGCCGAAGGCCTGGATGCGCAGGTCGTGGCGCAGGGCGATGCGGCTGAAGCTGAGCCACAGGCGCTTGGAGCCGGGACAGAAGGCGCGGACATAGACCTTGCCCTGCTCGGCCGTTCCGTCGACCTCGTACAGCGCCGCGTCGGCGTCGACGCCGGACATCGCCGAAAGACCGCCCTTGCCGAGGTCCTTCTGGCTGCCCTTGCGCAGCAGGGCCTGGGCCGGCACGCCGGTGGCCAGCACCTTGATCGGCCGGGCGCCGAGCAGGCCCTGCTCGAACAGCACCGTCACCCCCGCCCCGGTCAGTCGCCGCGCGTCGGGCGAGATCGGGTCGTAGGAGAACATCCGCCGCTCGGCCGCTGCGGGCCCGGCCAGGGCGCTGAGCAGCGCCGTGGCGGCCAGGAACAGGGGCAGGCCAGGCTTCATCGCTTGAGCTGCAGGTTAACGGCCTGGGCGTCGAAGCCCGACAGCCGCCAGCTGCCGCCCTCGCGGGTGAAGGTCAGCATGCAGGGGCCGTCCTTCTTGGCGGCGCAGACGCGGCCGTCGCCGACCGGACGCAGGGCCGAAGCGATGGCGATGCGCCCGGGGATCGGCTTGTCGGGCGTGTAGCCGTAGTAGTTGGCCGCGGCGCGGAACACCTCGGGCCGGATCAGGGCCGCGCCGGCGACGTCGGCGGCCGGACCGGCCAGGGCGATCATCGCCGCCTGCCAGCCGCCCTTGAGGCCCGAACGGCGGGCCTCGTCGACCAGCCGAGCCTCGACCGCGCCGGTCAGGGCCCGGTGATCGACCAGACTGTCGAATGTGGCCCGGTCGTTGTTGCGGATCGCCGTCAGCAGGGCGTGCACGTCGCCGGCGGCGTCATAGCGGTCGGCCGTGGCGCAGGCGCTCAGCGAGGCGGCGACGGCGGTCAGGGCGAGAAGAGCTTTGATGCGCATGGACAAGGGCTAACGCTCAATTCCGGCGAATTCCAGTCGCTCGCGCCAAGCCTCAGGCCTGGCTGGTGGCGAAACGCGCGGCGAGATCCTTGCTCCGCGCCTGGGCGACCGGATCGAGGCGGTCGTAGCAGGCCTTGAGGAAGGCGGTCTCGGCCGCGGCGTCGGCGAAGAAGCGCACCGGCAGGAAGAAGGCCTGACCCGGCCCGATGAACAGCCAGGACTTGTGGCCCGGCGCGATCTGGGAAACGCCGGCCCAGGCCAGGCGGGTCTCATAGTGGGGCCAGACGATCGTCAGTCCCGCCTCGTCGGCGCGGTAGGTGGTGGCCACCTGCATCGGCACGCCGCGCGCCATCCAGGCCTTGGGCGCCATCCGGCCGCAGATCCGCCGCCACAGCAGCACGGCCGGGATCGCCACGGCAAGCAGCCCCAGCAGGCCGGTCCCGGGAGCCAGCCAGTCGGCGAGGGAGGACGCCGCCAGCAGGGCCGCCATGTAGACCAGCAGCATCAGCCAGGGCAGGAAGCGCTTGGCGCCGAACAGATGCCTGCGCAGCGGCCCGCAGGCCTTCTGGCTCTCGAAGATCCCGATATCCCCGACGACTTCCATCGACGCACACCACCAAACGCAAGAAAGGCGCGAACCGAAGCCCGCGCCTTCCTCTAAGCTGAGTTCAGGTCAAACGCCTAGTCGAGCTGGCGCTTGATCTCCTCGACGGTGAAGCACTCGATGGTGTCGCCGACCTTGATGTCCTGGAAGCCCGCGAACATCATGCCGCACTCCTGACCGACGGGGACTTCGTTGACCTCGTCCTTGAAGCGCTTGAGCGTTTGCAGGGTGCCCAGTTCGAGAACGACGATGTCCTGACGGATGATCCGGACCTTCGCGCCCTTGCGGACCACGCCTTCGGTGACCTTACAGCCGGCGACCTTGCCGATCTTCGTGATGTCGAAGGCCTGCAGGACCTCGGCGTTGCCAAGGAAGGTTTCGCGCTGGATCGGGGCCAGCATGCCCGAGAGCACGCCTTTGATGTCGTCCAGCAGGTCGTAGATGATCGCGTAGTAGCGGATCTCGACGCCTTCGCGTTCGGCCAGGGCTCGCGCCTGGGCCGAAGCCCGGACGTTGAAGCCGATGACCGGCGCGCCGGCGCCCTTGGCCAGCATGACGTCGCTTTCGCTGATCGCGCCGGCGCCCGACAGGATGATCCGCGCGCGGACCTCGTCGGTGGCCATCTTGTCCAGCGAACCGATGATCGCTTCGGCCGAACCTTGCACGTCGGCCTTGATGATCAGCGGAAGCTCTTTCAGCTTCTTGTCCTGCAGCTTGGCCATCATGTCGGCCATGGAAGCGCCGGCGCCCACCGGGGCCAGCGTCTTCTCGCGCTTCTGGCGGATGCGGTACTCGGTCAGCTCGCGGGCGCGGGCTTCGTTCTCCACGACGGCGAAGGCTTCGCCGGGCGAGGGAACGCCGTCCAGGCCCAGGATCTCGACCGGCGTGGCCGGACCAGCCTCGGTCAGCTGCTCGTTGCGCTCGTTCAGCAGCGCGCGAACGCGGCCGAACTGGCTGCCGGCGACGACAATGTCGCCGCGCTTGAGCGTGCCGCGGTTGACCAGCACGGTGGAGACCGCGCCGCGACCCTTGTCCAGCTTGGCCTCGATCACGACGCCGTCGGCGGTGCGGTCGGGGTTGGCCTTCAGGTCGAGCACTTCGGCCTGCAGCAGGATGGCGTCGAGCAGATCGTCCAGACCCGTACGGGCCTTGGCCGAGACCTCGATGATCTGGGTGTCGCCACCCAGGCTTTCGACGACGATCTCGTGCTGCAGCAGCTCGTTGACCACGCGGGTCGGATCCGAGCCCGGCTTGTCCATCTTGTTGACGGCGACGATGATCGGCACGCCAGCGGCCTTGGCGTGTTTGATCGCCTCGACCGTCTGCGGCATCACGCCGTCGTCACCGGCCACCACCAGCACGACGATGTCGGTGATGTTGGCGCCGCGGGCGCGCATGGCCGAGAAGGCGGCGTGGCCGGGCGTGTCGAGGAACGTCACGCGCTGGCCGTCCTTCAGGCGAACCTGATAGGCGCCGATGTGCTGGGTGATCCCGCCGTGTTCGCCGGCGGCCACGTCGGTGGCGCGCAGGGCGTCGAGCAGCGAGGTCTTGCCGTGGTCGACGTGGCCCATGATGGTCACGACCGGAGGACGGGCCTCCAGGTGATCGTCGTGGTCCTCGGCGCCGATGAAGCCTTCTTCGACGTCGGCTTCCGACACGCGCTTGACGGTGTGGCCGAACTCGGTGGCCACCAGCTCGGCGGTGTCGTTGTCGATGACGTCGTTGATCTTCAGCATCACGCCCTGACGCATCAGGAACTTGATGATCTCGACGCCGCGCACGGCCATCCGGTTGGACAGCTCCTGAACGGTGATGACGTCGGGGATCACGACCTCGCGGGCGACGCGCGCCTGCTCGACCGCGCCGCCACGGCGCTTTTCCTTTTCGCGTTCACGGGCCCGGCGAACCGAGGCCAGCGAGCGCATGCGGTCGGCGGACTCCCCATCACCGGCCACGGCCTGGATGGTCAGACGGCCTTCACGGCGCTGCGGAGCGCCCTTGGCGCGCGAAACGGCCTTGTTCGGCGCGTTGTTGGCCTTGCGGCGATCGTCATCCTCGTCCGGACGGCGATCGGTCAGGCCGCCGCCGGGCCGCGGGGCCGAGCGGGTGGCGCGCTGGATTTCCGGCGTGGCCGGAGCCGAGGCCGGAACGCCCGGACGCGGACCGCGCGGACCGCCGGGGCCGCCAGGACCACGGCCGGCGCCCGGCGCCCCGGCGC
>NZ_JBFTJR010000028.1:0-62800 GCF_056395525.1 Caulobacter sp. 10L414 | reverse complement strand
TCCCGAGACCGTCTTGCGGCCCCGCTCGATGCGGTCCTCGCCACGCTTGGGCCGGTACCAAGAGCCCTCCCCATGGCGGGGACGGCTTTGATTATGGCCCGGGTTTCAGCGCGTCTGATTGAATTGGCTGAGAAAGTTGTAGAGCGTTGAGTTCGTGGAACTCTTTTCGACGAACGCCGGGGATGGACAGGGCTCTGTCCCCGTCCCCCCCTACACCGCCACGCTGAGCGACGGATCGGCCCGCAGGCGCGCCATGTCGCGGCCCGGCGGGCGGCCGTAGAGGCGCGCGTACTCGCGGCTGAACTGCGAGGGGCTGTCATAGCCGACCGAAAAGCCCACGCCCGCCACGTCGCGGCCCTGCACCAGCAGCAGGTTGCGCGCCTCCTGCAGGCGGATCTGCTTCTGGTACTGCAACGGGCTCATGGCGGTCACCGCCTTGAAGTGCCGGTGCAGCGAGGTCTCGCTCATGCCCGCCACCTGGGCCAGCGCCTCGATCCGCATGGGTTCGGCGTAGTGCAGGCGCAGCCAGCGGATGGCCCGGCGCACCTGGTCCAGCCGGCCGCCCGACGAGGCGATCTGGCGGATCATGCCGCCCCGCTCGCCGTTCAGCAGACGCCACATCAGCTCGCGCCGGACCATCGGCCCCAGCACCACCGCCTCGTGCGGACGGTCCACCATGCGCACCAGCCGCATCACCGTCTCGATCAGTTCATCGTCCATCTGGCTGACCGCCAGGGCCCGGGTCGGCGTGATCTCGGGCAGGACCTCCCCAGCCTCGACCAGCAGGTCGGCGATCATCGCCGGATCCAGCGGAACGCCCACGGCCAGATAGGGCGCGGCGATCACCCGCCCGCTGACCGGCAGGTCGGCCGACACCACAAGGTACTCGCCAGCGCCATAGGGATAGCTCTCGGCCCCCAGGGTGGTGGTCTTGGCCCCCTCCAGGATCAGGCACAGCATCGGCTCGTAGACCAGTTGCTGGGCCTCGGTGACGGTCGTGCTGGCGATCATGTGCAGGCCCGGCGAAACCAGCGGCCCGACCCCGTCCGTCGAGGCCTCTCCCAGGCAGCCGCGCACCAGGGCGACGAGTTCGGGCAACTTGCTCATGGCGATACTCAACCTTTGAAGGCCCGGCCGAGCAACGAGGATCGATCACTTGGCAGGATCGTGCAAGAGGCTGACGGCATCGATCTACGGCCCGCGCCCGGTGCGGGACCATGCTGCAGGCTCCCCAGAAGGAGCTTCCCCATGACTTCCCCCGCCCCCCGCACCTGGTTCGTCACCGGCGCCTCGCGCGGTCTCGGCGCCGACATCGTCCGCGCCGTCCTGGCCGCCGGCGACCGCGTCGTGGCCACCGCCCGCAACCGCCAGACCCTTGTCGAGACCCTGGGCCAAGACGCCGACAACCTGCTGTCGCTGGCCCTCGACGTCACCCGCCCCGACCAGGTGCAGGCCGCCGTCGACGCGGCCCAGGCCCGCTTTGGCCGCATCGACGTGCTGGTCAACAACGCCGGCTACGGCCACCTGTCGGTGTTCGAGGAATCGACCGCCCAGGACGCCCAGGCGCAGTACGACACCAACGTCTTCGGCCTGATGCACGTCACCCGCGCCGTGCTGCCGATCATGCGCGCCCAGCGCTCGGGCCGGATCTTCAACATCGCGTCGGTGGCCGGCATCGTCGGCGGCGAAAGCGGCACGCTGTACTGCGCCTCGAAGTTCGCCGTGGAGGGCTTCTCGGAATCGCTGGCCGGCGAGGTCCGCCGCTTCGGCGTCCACGTCACGGTGGTCGAGCCCGGCTTCTTCCGCACCGACTTCCTGGAGGCCACCTCGGTGCGCCACGGCTCGCACCCGATCGCCGACTACGCCCAGGTCGCCGCCGACCTGAAGGCCTTCTACGACGCCCGCAGCCGCAACCAGGCCGGCGACCCGGCCCGCCTGGGCCAGGCCCTGGTGACGCTGGCGAACGCCGAGCGGCCGCCCGTGCGCTGGTGCGCCGGCACGGACGCCCTGGCCATGGTGCAGGCCAAGATCGACAGCCTGCAGGGCGAGCTCGACGCCTGGCGCGACCTGTCGGCCTCGACCGACGGCGACTTCGAGTTCAGGCCGGAAGCCGAGACCGCAACCGCCTGGCGCTAGAGCATCTTGTCATCCCGGCCGGAGGAGCGCGTCAGCGGTCCGTAGAGCCGGGATCTCCCACGTCGGCAAGGTCTGAACCGTGGGAGATCCCGGCGCTCCGCTTCGCTGCGGCCGGGATGACAGAGTTGCGGGACGAGCTATCAGCCCCGTCCCGCCGCGCCAAACCAAGGCCCAGATACAGAAAAAGCCGGCCCGCGAACGCGGAGCCGGCTTTTCGTCGCCCTTACGGCGAGACTTCGAGGCTTTAGGCCTTCTTCGCGGTGAAACCGGCGAACTTGGCGTTGAAGCGCGAGACGCGGCCGCCACGGTCCATCAGCTGGGCGTTGCCGCCCGTCCACGCCGGGTGGGTGCGCGGGTCGATGTCGAGCGCCAGGTTCGCGCCTTCCTTGCCGTAGGTCGAGCGGGTTTGGTAGCTCGAGCCGTCGGTCAGGGTGACGGTGATGAAGTGGTAGTCGGGGTGAATGTTCTGTTTCATCGGACGGTCCAACCGACTAGAGCGCGGCGTGAAATGTGGGTGAGCGCCACCAGCGGGGTGGCCCTCGAAGACGCGCGGCTATAAAGAACCCGCGCGATTTTGGCAAGGACCCAGTTGATGACCGACGTTAACGGCGGCGAGATTCAGGCCGACGGCCGACCCGGCGCCGGCGCCGAACTGGCCCAGAGCCTGAGCGAGGCGGCCGCCCGCCGCCCACGCCGCAAGGACATCCGGCCCCTCGCCCACCTGCTGCCGTTCGTCCGCCGCCACATCGGCGACGCGCTGGCGGCCGGCTTCTTCCTGTTGTTCTCGACCAGCGCCACCCTGGGCCTGACCGCCGCCTTCAAGGAGGTGATCGACAAGGGATTCGCCAAGGGCGCGCCGGGGGCCGGCGCGGTCAACGGCGCCTTCCTGCTGCTGGGCGGGGTGGCCCTGGTGCTGGCCGTGGCCACGGCCGCGCGCTTCTTCTTCGTCACGCGCCTGGGCGAGCGGGTCGTGGCCGACCTGCGCCGCGCGCTCTACGGCCATGTGCTGTCGCTGGATCCGGCCTATTTCCTCAAGACCCGCACCGGCGAGGTGCTGTCGCGGATGACCACCGACGTCACCCTGATCGACCAGCTGGTCGGCGCGTCGGCCTCGATCGCCATCCGCAACACTCTCAGCCTCGTGGGGGGCCTGGGCTACATGGCCGTGGTCAGCCCCAAGCTGGCGGGCTTCATCGTGCTGATGGTGCCGGTGGTGCTGGCGCCGATGTTCCTGATGGGCCGCAACGTGCGCAAACTGTCGGCCACCGCCCAGGACCGCTTCGCCGACGCCGTCGGCTACGCCGGCGAGAGCCTGGACGCGCTGGACACCGTCCAGGCCTTCGTGCGCGAGCGCGAGGCCGACCGCCGGTTCGGCGCGGCGGTCGAGACCGCCTTCGACGCCTCGGTGCGCCGCATCCGCGCCCGCGCCCTGATGACCTCGGTGGTCATCACCCTGGCCTTCGGCGGCGTGACCCTGCTGCTGTGGTTCGGCGCCCAGCTCGTCCTGAAGGGCGAAATGACGCCGGGCACCCTGGCCCAGTTCGCCCTCCTGGCGATCATGGCCGCCGGCTCGGTCGGCGCCCTGGGCGAGGTGTGGGGCGACGTGCAGAAGGCCTCGGGCGCCATGGACCGCATCGCCGAACTGCTGAACGCCAAGCCGGGCATCGCGCCTCCGCAGGCGCCCAAGGCCCTGCCCTCGCCCGTGCGCGGCGAGATCGCCTTCGAGGACGTGGCCTTCGCCTATCCGGGCCGTCCCGACCTGCCGGCCCTGAACGGCTTCTCGCTGACCGTGAAGCCCGGCGAGACCGTCGCCCTGGTCGGCCCCTCGGGCGCGGGCAAGAGCACCGTGCTGCGCCTGCTGCTGCGCTTCTACGACCCGCAGGACGGCGCGATCCGCCTGGACGGCGTCGACCTGCGCGAGGCGACCCCCGCAGAGGTGCGCGGGACCATGGCCCTGGTCGCCCAGGACTCGCCGCTGTTCTCGGGCTCGGCGATGGACAACATCCGCTTCGGCCGCGCCGACGCCAGCGAGGAAGAGGCCCGCGCCGCCGCCGACGCGGCCCAGGCCACCGGCTTCATCACCGCCCTGCCCCAGAGCTTCGACACGCCGGTGGGCGAGCGCGCCAAGACCTTGTCGGGCGGCCAGCGCCAGCGCCTGGCCATCGCCCGCGCCCTGGTGCGCCAGGCCCCGATCCTGCTGCTCGACGAGGCCACCAGCGCCCTGKACGCCGAGAACGAGCGCCTGGTGCAGCAGGCCCTGGACGCGGCCATGAGCGGGCGGACCACGCTGGTCATCGCCCACCGCCTGGCCACCGTGCTGCAGGCCGACCGCATCGTGGTCATGGAGGACGGCCGCGTGGTCGAGGAAGGCAGGCACGCCGACCTGGTGGCCAAGGGCGGCCTCTACGCGCGCCTGGCCCGGCTGCAGTTCGGCGTCGAGGCGGCCTGAGCCTCGCCGCCCCCCCCCTCTTCCGTCGCATTGACGAAGCGCGCGCGGGCGTCGAAAGCTCGCGCCCTTCGTCCCGGGGGTTGCGTATCGTGATCGACAAGCTGACCGTCCTCAATCCGCTGGCCAGGCTGACCGATGAGGAGAGCGCGGGCCGCGCGGCGCGCGCCGGCGCCGTGGGGCTTTGGCTGACCGCCGCCGGCAGCGTCATCGGCGCCGCCTCGATCCTGCTGCGCTTCGACACCTACCTGGCCAGGATGCGCGCGGCGGCCGCCGCCAAGGCCGTACACCAGGACCCCGTCGTGGCCGAGGCCGTGATGCGCAGCATCGGCCCCAGCCTGGCCTGGACCACCATCGGCCTGGCCGTCGTGGTGTCGCTGGTCTACGGCTGGCTGGGCGCCGTGCAGTGGCGGCGGCGGACGAGGATCATCCCGCTGCTGATGCTGCTGCTGGCGCTGTACGGCCTGTTGGCCACGCTGGCGGGCCTGCTGAGCGGCCAGACGGCCGGGCTCGTGCCGCCGGTCCAGCTGGCCCTCAGCCTCACCCTCAGCGTGCTGGCGCTGCTGTGCTTCATCGCCGGCGTGCGGGGCGGCTTTCGCCTGCACGCCCTGCGCAAGGCCGGCTAGCCGCCCGCCTTCTCGGCCTCGACCGCCTTCTTGATCAGGGCCACGTGGGCCACCTGGTCGCGCAGGGCCTGGAAGGCGGGACTGGACGGAGCGTCCGGCTGCTTTTCGGCCCAGTCGACCAGGGCCAGCAGCGCCTCGCTGATGCGGCCGATCTGGCGGCCGTAGCTGCCCACCTCGTCGAGCACGCGGCTTTCCACCTCGGGGCTGCGCGACTGGCCCAGATTGACGGTGAACAGGGAAAAGTCGCCGAAGCTCCACGACCACGGATTGATGGTCTGGGTCAGCTGGCGCGGGGCCAGGGAAAGCTGGAACGGCTGGGTCATGCGGGCCTCCCGGTCAGGAGCGGCCAGCATGTCGCCTTTGCAACGCCCGCGTGTGACACGACCGCCGAACGCCGCATGAAACGATCATCTCGCCCAAGTTGTCGGCCGTGCTAGAGCATCATCGGCGGAGATTTCGACAGACGGGGGCGTCGGACATGGGCTTTGGCAGACGGATCGCGGCGGCGGCGATGGGCGCGGCGTTGCTGGCCGGCTACGCGACAGAGGCCGCGGCCCAACCGCCCTACTACGCGATGCCCGACGACTGGCGCCGCCAGGAAGAGGCCCCGTACGGCTTCTCGGTCGAGCTGCCCGTCGCGCCCGACCGGGAGGAAGACCGCTCCGCGCCGCCCAGCCTCAACCTCACCTACCGCGACCGCAACGGAGAGATCGCGATCCTGGCGGTCGACCTGGGCGCGGCGATCTCGCTGGGCGAGGCCAAGGAAAACGCCATGCTGAACGGCATGATGGAGGAGTTCGCCGCCGAGCAGCGCGCGCGGCTCGTCGAGGCCCGACCGGTCACGCTGGAGCATGGCAGGGCCGTCGAGGCGACCTACCGCGCCCTTTCCGACGACAACATCATGATGAAGGCCCGCGCCATCCTGGCCGGACGCTATGTCTACGTCATCTCCTCGACGGGCTTCGCCGGGAACATGCCGCTGACCTACGAGCGGGTGCTGGCCTCGTTCAGGCCTGTCGCGCCGCCGCCGCCAGCCCCGGGAAGTCGCTGAACACCCCGTCGACTCCGGCGGCGTACAGCGCCTTCAGCACAGCGGTGACGTCGCCGCGCTGGGCCAGGTAGTCGGGCGCGGACGCATTCCCCTTCCGCAGGGTCGCCGGCAGGAAGTAGTTCTCGGCCCGCACCGTCCAGGGATGCACCAGCAGGCCCGCGGCATGGGCGTCCTTCACCAGGGAGGTCGCCGGCAGCAGGGTCTGCTTGTCCTGCGGCACGACCATCGTCTTTTCCGGGCCCAGGCCGTCGGCATAGGCCGCCACGCCCTTCAGCCCCTCGGGGGTGACGAGGTCGGCGTACTTCACGGTCGGCAGGTCGGCCGGACCGCCCTCGCCCGCCACCAGCAGGACGAGGCGCGCGGGCGTCTTCAGGCGCAGGGTCTTCAGCGGCCCCACCTCGAAGCACTGCACGAACACCGGCGCGGTCTTGGAATTGAGGTCGTTGCGCTTGAGCGCCTCGACCATGCGGCCCTCGATGGGCAGGCCGATCGAGGCGAAATAGGCCGGGTGCTTCATCTCCGGATAGACGCCGATTGTGCGGCCCACGCGCTTGCTCTCGGCGCGGGCGAAGGCGACCACCTCGTCGAACGTCAGGACCTGCGCCTGGCCGTCGAAGGCGGCGCTGGCCGGACGCAGCTGCGGCAGCCGCTCGCGGGCCCGCAGGGTCTTGATCTCGGCCAGGGTGAAGTCCTCGGTGAACCAGCCCGTCAGGCTCTCGCCGTCGATGGTCTTGGTCGCCTTGCGGGCGGCGAACTCGGGCCGGGCGGCCACGTCGGTCGTGCCGCCGATCTCGTTCTCGTGGCGCACCACCAGGTGGCCGTCCCTGGTGACGACGAGGTCGGGCTCGATGAAGTCGCAGCCCTGGTCCACGGCCAGGCCGTAGGCCAGCAGCGTGTGCTCGGGGCGCTCTCCCGAAGCGCCGCGGTGGGCGATGACCACCGGCTTGCGCACGCCGGCGCGGACCATGGTCGGGATCATGCTGGCGCCCATGGTTCCGGCGAGGGCGGCGGTCGTCATGGCGCGGCGGGTCAGAAGGGTCATGGCCGCTGATTAGCGCGCGGGTGTGACGGTTTGGCGAGCGAAAAGCGACAAATTACAACCATCGCTTGACGACAATAAATTATCGTGAATTGATAATTCCATGTTGAACTTCGGGGGCACCAATGACCATGGGCGACAATCCTGATCGCGGGTCGCGCTGGCGTGACGCCGGGCTGCGAGGCTTCAGCGGCCTGATGGCCCTGCTTTGCGGACTTTGCGGCGTCCTTCTCGCGATCGCCATCACCGCGACCCTGACCTCCGGCGCCTACTCCCACCTCACCGGCAAGACGGTGGACTGGAACCGGGGCAAGCCGGACAGCCAGATCACCCTTCGATCCAGCCTCAACAAGACCGCCTGCTCACCGACCGCGAAAGGCGGGGCGAACTGCCGGGCAGTAACCGCCAGGCCTTCGCTCGGGGAGGCGGCTCCGTTCATCGCGGGATCGCTGATAGCCGCCCTGCCCGGCTTGGCCCTGGCCTACGGCCTGATGCAGGCGGCGCTGTGCTTCGCAGGCCTGACCTCGGGCGCCTACCTGCAGGCCAAGACGGTGTCCCGGCTCAAGAAGTTCGCCCTGGCCGGCCTGGCGTTTCTCTTCGCCAATCCGATCGCGGGCTTCCTGGGCAAGATGGTCGCCTATCTGACCTATCACGCGATCCAGCTGGCCTCGGGAAAGGACGGCTTTGTCTGGTTCGGCTCGTTCGAGCGAACCTACGAGGGCGTCAACGATCTTCTGGCCCCCATCTACGCCGTCACCCTGACCATCATCGCCCTGATCATGGTCCGCGCATCGCGCATCGCCGAAGACCACGCCCAGATCGTCTGATGCGGATCGTGGTCAAGCTGGGCGTCGTGATGGCCGACCGCAACGTCAAGTCCAAGGACCTGGCGGCCCATGTCGGCATCACCGAGGCCAACCTCTCGCTGCTCAAACAGGGCAAGGTGAAGGGCGTGCGGTTCGAGACGCTGGAGAAGATCTGCGCCTATCTCGACTGCGAGCCAGGCGACATCCTCAAGATCGAGCGCTGACGCAAAGAAAAAGGCTCCGGAGCCATGCCCCGGAGCCTTCGTCGTTCACTGCGGTCAGGCGCCTCAGCCGGCCGCTTGCAGGGCTTTCAGCACCTGCGGGTGCAGCTCGGGGTTCGAGGCCAGGATCGAGGCGCCCTGCACCGGGTCGCCGTGCTCTTCGATGGTGGTGACCTTGCCGCCCGATTCCTGGACCATCAGCACGCCGGCGGCGACGTCCCAGGGCTTGAGGTTGCGCTCCCAGTAGGCGTCGAAGCGGCCGGCGGCCACCCAGGCCAGGTCGAGCGAGGCCGCGCCGAAGCGGCGCACGCCGGCGACCTTCTGGCTGACCTGATGCAGCTCCTTCAGGAACTGGCCGTGGCCGGGCTTGCCGACGAACGGCACGCCGGTGGCCAGCACCGATTCGTCCAGGTGCTTGCGGGCGGCGACGCGCAGGCGCTTTTCGGCGCCCAGGAACGCGCCCCGGCCCTTCTCGACCCAGAACAGGTCGTGGGTGATCGGGTTGTAGGTGACGCCGGCGACGACCTCGCCCTCGCGCTGCAGGGCGATGTTGACCGCGAAGTGCGGGATGGCGTGCATGAAGTTGGTGGTGCCGTCCAGCGGGTCGACGATCCAGGTGTGGGTCTTGTCGGTGCCTTCGACCATGCCGCGCTCCTCGCCGAGGAAGCTGTAGCCGGGACGCGCCTTGCTGAGGATCTCGAACAGGGTCTGCTCGGCCTTGAGGTCGGCGTTGGTCACGAAGTCGCCCGCGCCCTTCTTGGAGACCTGCAGCTCGGTGACTTCGCCGAAGTCACGGGCCAGACCCCGGGCGGCCTTGCGCGCGGCGTCGATCATCACGTTGAGAAGGGCGGAAGGCGTGGGCACGGGCGGATATCCTATGGATTTCCCTGCACCGGCGCGCGGAAGCGCGGCGGCGGGAGACGGACGATGGCAGTGGGAAAGAGCGGGCGCGGAACCTAGACGCGGCGCCGCCGGAAGGCAAGGCGGGGCAGATTGTCGCGGCCTGGGCCTCGCCACTTGAAAAAGGGGACCGATCGGTCAATTTTATGAGCGGCGGTTGATCCAGCGCAAAGCGAGGGGTCGCGCCACGCGCAAACTCCCCTTAGCGCAAAGAAGGAACGCCCCCATGACCAAGCTCTCCCTGATCACCGCCGCCGTCGCCCTGCTGGCCGCAGCCCAACCCGTCGCCGCCGAAACCCTGCTGGGCGGCTCGTCCCACGCTCCCGCCGGCTCCTCGCAACGCGTGTCGGTGACCGGCAAGACCGCGTCCGTGGTCAGCGACGAGCTGACGCGCGCCGCTCGCCAGGTGTGCAGCGCGGCCCTGAAGAGCAGCCGCCACCCGAACTATGCCTCATGCGTGACCGAGACCCTCGGCAAGGCCCGCGCCGACTACGCCGCCCTGCGCTCGGCCAGCGCCAACGCGGCCGAGTAAAGCCTTCCGCTCCGCGCCGCCGGGGATCCCCACCCGGCGGCGCGGAATTGTCGGGAAAAAACTCTGCGGCCATGTCACGTCTGGCGCCCTGGCCTCGTCCTGTCGGCGAGAACCCGAGGGATCCGCCGATGACCGCCGCCGACACGATCTTCGAAAGCCGCCGCCACGCCATGACCGGCCTGGCCTATCGCATGCTGGGCTCGCGGGCCGAGGCCGAGGACGTGGTGCAGGACGCCTGGCTGCGCTGGCGCGAGGTCGACGAGGCCGGCGTCGACAATCCGGGCGCGTTTCTCAACCGCGTGGTCTCGCGCCTGTGCCTTGACCGCCTGAAGTCGGCCCGCGCCCGGCGCGAGCTCTATGTCGGCGAGTGGCTGCCCGAGCCCGTGGTCGACGTCGACGAGACCTTCGGCCTGGGCGAGAACCTGACCGTGGCCTTCCTGCTGGCGCTGGAGCGCCTGACGCCGCTGGAGCGGGCGGCCTTCCTGCTGCACGACGTGTTCGACACGCCCTTCTCCGAGATCGCCGCCACCCTGGACCGCTCGGAAGCCGCCGTGCGCCAGCTGGCCGCCCGGGCCCGCGACCACGTCAAGGCCGGCAAGCCCCGCTACAAGCCCAGCCCCGACGAGGAGCGCCGCCTGACCAAGGCCTTCATCGCCGCGGCGCTGAGCGGCGACGCCGCCACCCTGCGCGGACTGCTGGCGCAGGACGTGGTCATGCACGCCGACGGCGGCGGCAAGGCCTCGGCGACCATGAACCCGGTCTTCGGCCTCGACAACGCCGTGCGGCTGCTCGAAGGCATCGCCCGCAAGTGGCCCCAGCCCGACGACGTGGCCGTTCGCCTGGCGCGCATCAACGGCCAGCCGGGCGTGGTGCTGTCGCACGCCGGCGTGGTCATCCAGACCATGGGCCTGGACATCGTCGAAGGCCGCATCGCCGCCGTCTACACCATGCGCAATCCCGACAAGCTGGCGCGGGTCGTGGCCTGACGATTGCGAGGCGCGGATAAATCGCCGAGCTTGCGGTCATGTCGCCCTATCCTCTCCAGCCGAAATCAAGCGCCAAGCTGACCCCAGGCGATTTCTGGCCGATCCCGCTCGTGAACGGCCGGTTCGGCTGCGGCCGAGTGCTGCAACGGCCGCCTGCCGGCCTGATCGGCGGCAGAACCCAATTCCTCGGCGGTCTGATGGACTGGCATGGCGACGCGCCTCCGACCGCGGCCGATCTGCGGGGCGCTTCGACTATCGACCAAGGCATAATGCCCTTGAGGTCCATCACCGACGTCGGCGGCGCGATCCTCGGCAACCGCCCACTCGAGCACGACGGCGAGCAGCCATGGACCTTCGTCAATGGTGATCGCATCCAGCGCGGCTATGACGACCTGCGCGCCTGGCGCGATCCGACAGACAACAATCTGCCGCCCCTCGGCTGGCAGGGTTGGAATGTCATCTGGCTGCGTGCAAACGAAAGGCTGGCCGGCGTCGACCTGCCGGACGACGCCGAGCCGCCTCGCCCCGGAACGCCTTAAGGCAACGGAACCTTCGCCAGGCTGTCCTTGGTCTCGCAGGCCAGCTTGCCGGCCTTGCCCGCCGCGCCGGAGATGTCGTCGAGCTTGGCTTCCTGGCGCCAGTTCTTGGGCAGGCCCTTGTCGCCGGCGAAGTCCATGCCGAGGTCCATCCACTTGTCGGCGGCGCAGTCGAGGGCGAAGAGCATGATCGGGCCCTTGCCGGCCGGCCAGGCCTTGTAAGGCCCGCCGCCCTTGCCTTCGGCGATGCGCAGCACCACCAGGCCGGACTTCTCGTCCACCCTCAGGAAATCGGCGTCATAGAAGGTCTTGGCCTCGCCCGGGGCCGGTTTCCAGGTCTCCGCCGGAGCGGCGACCGGGACGAGCAGAGGTACGCTGAGCAAACACGCTACGAGCCGCTTCTTCATGGCGGTCCCTCCCCGTTATCGTTCGCTGGTGAAGGAGGCTATGCCGGTCGCACAACCACGGCAAGAGAACGTCGTTATGCGCGTTCGGCGGCGTGCATTTCTGTGGTCGCGAGCTCTCGCGCCAGATCGGATCGGCTCTCTCCACGCCGTCTTTCCCCGCGAAGGCGGGGATCCAAGCTGACTTTCAGGAGGAGGCACGGCCGTGGATCAGGTGCGGATTCGGCTTGGGTCCCCGCCTTCGCGGGGATGCTCGGTGAAAAGTCGTTTAGGCTTGCAAATTGGGATCCGGCTTAGAGGCGCCCCTACCTCAGGGTCAGCCCCGCGCCGCCAGCCCCTGCGCGATGGCCGCGTTCAGCGCCGCGACGGCCGCATCGGGACCTTCCGGATGGGCCCAGACCCCGCCCGAGACGGCCAGGAAGTCGGCGCCGGCGGTCGCCAGGCCCGCGGCGTTGGCGGCGGTGATCCCGCCGATGGCCACGCACGGAACCTCCATCGTCTCCTGCCAGATCGACAGGATGTCGGGCTCGGCGACGATCGGCGCGTCCTTGGTGGTGGTCGGGAAGAAGGCCCCGAAGGCCACGTAGTCGGCCCCGGCCTCGGCGGCCTCCATGGCCAGGTGGCGGCTGTCGTGGCAGGTGACGCCGACCATGCGGTCCTTGCCCATCAGTTTGCGGGCGGCGGCATAGGGCGTATCGCCCTGCCCCACGTGCACGCCGTCGCAGTCGAGGCGGGCGGCCAGATCGGGGCGGTCGTTGAGGATCACCGCCACGTCGTGGGCGCGGGCGATCGGCGCGATGGCCTCGACAGCGGCGGCCACCGCCTCGTCGGAGACGTCCTTGAGACGGATCTGCAGGGCCGCCACGTCGCCGCCCTCCAGGGCGCGGGCCAGCTGGCGGCCGAAGGCGGCCAGGTCCGGCAGGGACGGCGGGGTGATCAGATAGAGGCGGCAGTCGAGCGTCATGCGCCGCCTTTACGCCGATTTGGGGCGGAGCGCGACTTTGGGGGAGCCTGGGCCGGGAAGGCTCTCTCCGATAGACCCCATATACACCGTAAATTCCCCGCGAAGGCGGGGACCCAAGCCGACTTTCAGGATGAGGCTGCGCCGCGACAGATCCGCCGGCTCAGCTTGGATCCCCGCCTTCGCGGGGAAGCTCGGGAAAAGGGGGGCCAAGCTCTCGGCTGTTACTCCGCCCCCTCGCCTGCGACGACGCGCCGCCGTTCACTCGACTGAGAGTCAGTTGCAAACCGGTGGAAAACTGTTAGATGAGAATGACAATCATTCGGTAGGGCGTTCTTTCCTTGTACGTCTGCAATTGTAACGGCATCCGCCAGCGTGAAGTCCGCGCCGCGATCGACGCGGGGGCGACTCGTCCGGCCGAGATCTTCCGCCACAAGGGCTGCCAGGCCCAGTGCGCCAAGTGCGTCTGCGAGATGCGCCAGATGATTCAGGAAGCTCAGGAAGCTCTGGCTTACGCGGCCGAATAAGGCTTCCTGCGACGCAAAGTCGACAATTTCAGGTTACCGCGAAGCACTCTCACGCTTTTCTGTGAGGCTGCGAAACACTTGCACACATTACTGTTGAAGCGCAGAAAAACGCGACTAAGGGTTCGGTCGAACTCGAACCTTAGGAGGCCGCCATGCAAGGCGATCCCGGCGTTATCCGCGTCCTGAACGCTGTGCTCACCAACGAGCTGACGGCCGTCAACCAATACTTCCTGCATGCGCGCATGCACGACAACTGGGGCTTCAAGCGCCTCGGCCAGATCGTCTACCAAGAATCGATCGGCGAGATGAAGCACGCCGACAAGCTGATCAACCGCATCCTCTTCCTGGAGGGCCTGCCCAACCTGCAGGACCTGCACAAGCTGAAGATCGGCGAGACCGTTCCCGAGTGCCTGGCCGCCGACCTGTCGATCGAGCTGTTCAACCGCGAACTGCTGGTGCCGGGCATCGTCCAGTGCGAGCAGGCCCGCGACTACATCAGCCGCGAACTGCTGCGCGAGATCCTCAACGACACCGAGGAGCACATCGACTACCTCGAAACCCAGCTGTCGCTGATCAAGTCGCTGGGCGAGCAGAACTACCTGCAGAGCGCCATGGGCGAACTGCCGGCGGCCTGACCCGCCACGCAAGTCCAAAGACTTCGAACGGCCTTCCCGCTCCCGCGGGGAGGCCGTTCTGCTATTCGCCCAGGCCTATTCGCAGAGCGCTTCCAGCGCGTCGCGGTCGAGCAGCTCGACGTGGCGCACGGTCGGCAGGGCGATCAGGCCCTCCTGCAGGAAGCCCGTCAGGGTGCGCGACACCGTCTCGATGGTCAGGCCCAGATAGTCGGCCATGTCCTGGCGGCTCATCGGCAGGTCGAAAGCCGCCTCGCCGGTGCGGTCGGCCAGCAGCAGCAGGAGGCCCGCCACCCGCTCGCAGGCGCTGCGGCGACCCAGCATCAGCACGTGGTCCTGGCTGCGCTGCAGGCCAGAGATGGTCAGTTGATAGAGCTGGCGGGCCACCTGGCCGTCGCGGGCGGCCAGGTCGCTGAGCGCCCGGCGGCGGACGATGCGGACGGTGACCTCGCTGACCGCCTCGGCCGTAGTGCGGCGCACCTCGCCGGCCTCGAAGCCGAAGGCCTCGCCGGCGAAGTGGAAGGCGTCGATCTGGCGGCGGCCGTCGCGCAGCAGCCGGCCCGTGCGCACCGTGCCCTCGACCAGTTCGTAGACGTGGTCGGCGCGGTCGCCCTCGGCGAAGATCTCCTCGCCGGCGGCGTAGCGGATCACGCTGGCGGCGGCGACCGGCAGGGCCGGCTGGGCGCAGGCGGGCTCGAAACGAAGGGGCGACAGCATCAGAGACGGCTCCCGAAGGAATGGGGGCGAGAGACGCCGCCCCAACGCCGACACATTCCCCCTACTCTTCGTACGGGTAAATTCGGGAGCGCCGCATAAGGGGTTCTGCGTAGGCGCCGCCCGGGGAGGTTCCTCGTCAGCGCCTCTTGACCATCCGCTCCAGCTCCACCGCCCGCACGGTGGTCATGCTGAGATGGCAGCCGCCGATGTTGAGCATGTCGATGGTGCCGCCGGTCAGGCCTTCCTGGCATTCGGCGTCGCGGCGCTTGATCCAGGCGCGCTGGACGGTGCGCAGCTTGGCCTGCTCGGCCTTGGAGCGCCTGGCCATCACCGCCTTGTAGGCGCGGTTCAGGCGGGCGTCCTGTTTCTGGAGCTCTTCATGGGTGCAGCCGGCCATGGCGGCGGTGACGCCCTTGATCGCGTCGCCGCTATTGAGGCAGCGGTCGTAGGCCGGCGAGTATTCCTTCTGGGGATCGATCGGATCCGAGGCGGCGAAGGCCGGCGGCGCGGCGATGGCCAGCAGCATCAGGCCGGGCGTCAGTCGTCGTAGCAGCATGCGGATCCTCGCTTTCGGCGGGCAGGATGACCCGCCGATCTCGACGCCTTCAAGGCGCCGCGCCGCTAGAGGTTCCTGGCGATCCGGTCGGCCAGGGGCGACAGGTCCCCGCCGTCGTCGTCGAACACGCCCATGTCCTCGGCCGTGACCTGGGCGAACAGGTCCTGCGCCGCCTGCGAGGTCGTCAGCAGGTCGAGCGCGGCCTCCGCCTCGTCGCCTGGCCAGCGGTCAAGCCGTGCGCCCAGCGCCTTCAGGCGCGCTTCGAACAGTTTCAGGTCCATAGCCACAGATCTTCTTCTGCCTCTGGAGTCTCGTCTTCAAGGTCTGCCGGCCCCGTTTCAGGAGCGAGCGGACCGCCTGTTCCGAACAGCCCATGGCGTCGGCGATTCTACCGACCTCGAGCTCTTCGAAATAGAACAAAGTCAAAGCCTGGCGCTGGGTGTCCGGCAGCTTGCCCAGGGCCTGCTGCAGGGTCACGGCGACCTCCGAGCGTTCGAGGTTGGCCAGGGCGTCGGCCTGCGCCGGCCCTCGCACCTCGGCGTCGGCCAGGCGGGTGATGACCTCCTGGCTTTCCGGCACGGCCTTGCGGACGCGGCGGCGGTCGATGGCCTTGTTGACCGCGATGCGGTGCAGCCAGGTCGAGAACCGCGCCTCCGGCGCCCAGCGCTCGCGGGCGCGCCAGGCGGCAATAAATGCCTCCTGAGCCGCGTCCTCGGCCTCCTGCACGTCGCCCAGGACGTTCAGGGCCAGCCGCCGGACCATCCGCAGATGCCGGTCGACCAGCACCCGGAACGCCAGCTGGTCGCCCTCGCGGCAGGCAAGGAACAGGTCCTCGTCCGACCGCGCGTCCGCCAGCCCGAACTCGCCCGTCACAGTCATCGCTGAATTCGCCATGGCGATTACTCGCCTCCATCGCTGTATCGCAATGGGATTGGCAAACAGCGTGCCATATATCGGATAACTAAATTATTGAATTCACCCGATACATTTCGAATACATCGGCGCGTTGCTATTTTTCAGAGCGGAGTTCTTTGCAGAACGGACGCAACAAGTCGAGTACGATTTGATACGAATTCGACACATCTTTGCGGCGACTGGCGCGAACCATGCTGTCGAGCACGTACTGGTAGAAGCTGCGCAACGTCCTGCCGTCCGGTCCGGCGGCCGAGAAATCCAGGCTGGTCGACAGCACGGTGAGGATCTGGGTGGCGCGCATGGCGTGTCGGCACATTTGATCCAGCCGCCCCTGCTCGTGGGCGAATTTTGCCGAGCCGATCGCCCGGTAGAGCTCCTCGTGCACCGAGGCCAGCACGTCGCGCGGGCTGGCGGTGAGGCGGCTGGAGGCCGCGTAGGCGCTGAACGCCTGGCTGTTAGTCGTCGTCATCGCTGCTGGCTCCGAGGATGGCCTTGATCTGCTCTTGAAGGATCTGGGCGGCGTAGAGCTCTGTCTCCATCGCCGAGTACTTCGCGATCAGCTTGGTGCGGTACGTCTCCGCGCTGTCGCGGATGCTTTCCGATTGCTCGGTCAGGTCGGCGTTGACCGTGTCGAGCGTGTTGATGCGCTGCTGGATCACGCCGGTGGTGGTGTTGGCGTAATCGCTCATCAGGCTGGTGATCAGGTTGGCGAAGCCCTGGGTGATCTGCACCGAGATCGTGCCGCTGGTCGGGTTGGCCAGGGCGAAGGACAGGCCCTCGTAGATCGACCCCGTCGCGCCGACGATGCGGCTGCCCGAGATCGTGAACAGGCTGGAGTCGCCGTCCACCGACACGCTGGAGATCGCCCCGTCGGTGACGGTGACCTCCAGGTCGAAGTCGTAGGACAGGGTGGTGTCGTTCTTGAGGAGCTTGAGGTTGCTGTCGCTGGCCTCGAACTTGGTCTCGAAGAAGGCCGCCACGCTGGACAGGTCGGTCAGCAGCAGGTTGTCGAGCGAGGTCTCGTCCGACAGCTCCAGCTGGTTGGCGCTGTTGAGCGTAATGCCCAGGGCCGACAGGTCGGTCAGCTCGTCGTCCGAGCCCGAACTGCCGCCCAGCAGGGCGTTCAGCTGGCGGTTCACATCGCGCAGGATGCCGTCGGCGAACAGCACCGCGTCGTCGGCCACCGTGCCGTCGGCGCCCACCGTCTGGTTGGTGACGACGAAGGCCCGCAGGGCGTTGTAGGCGTCGATGAAGTCGGTGATCGCCGTCTTGATGTCGTCGTAGTTGGCCTCGATGTCGAGGGTGATGGTCTGGCCCGTCGTGGCCTGCATCAGCGAGATCGACAGGCCGGGAATGACGTCGGTCAGCTCGTTGCCGTCGCTCTCGATCTCGACGCCGTCGATCGTGACGATCGAGGGCTGGGCGGCCTGCAGCACATTGGCGAAGGCGCCCGTGCTGTCGGTCAGGCCCAGCGACTGGCCGATGTCGTCGCCCGAGACCGAGGACATCGTGATCTGCTGGTTGGTGTCGCTGGTCGACATCACCAGGCGCGTGCCGGTCGAGCTGGTGATCAGGGTGGCGGTGACGCCGGTGGTCGAGGTCTTGGCGTTGATGGCCGCGGCGATGTCGCTGACCGTCATGGTCGAGGTGACGGTGATGTCGGCGGCGGTCCCGCCGTCGACGCCGATCGAGACCACGCCCGACAGGTTAAGCGCCGTGCCGGCGGTCTGGGCGCTGGACGTCACCTTCATGGCCTTGGCCAGCTGGGTGACGGTGATTTCGTAGGAGGCCGCCACCGCATCGCTGTCGGCGTCGACGGCGATCACCGAGGTCGCGTCCGTGCCGTCCGAGGCGGTGAGGTAGGCGCTCTTCTCGTCGAAGGCGTTGGTGGTGGTCGTGACCGAGCTGTAGGTCGTGCCCGCCAGCGCGGTCATGGAATCCGAAATCGCCTGCAGCAGGGTCTGCAGCGACTGGTACGAGGCGATCTTGCTCTCGTTGGCCGTGACCTTGGCGTCGATGGTGTCGGCGCGGGCGGTCTTCTGGGCGACGGCCGCCTCGATCAGGGAGTCGGTGTCGAGGCCCGAGATCGTGCCCGTCAGGTAGGTCGTCGAACCCGAGGTCGAGACGCTGCTGGTCGTCGTCATGGCAATGTCCGGAAAGTCGGCGGGAGAGCCTTAAGGGGCTCCCCCGCCAGTCTGCAGGACGACGGGAGCCAGGCCCCCGCCATCGCGACACGAGCGACTACTGCAGCAACTTCAGAAGCGACTGGCTCATCGAGTTGGCCTGGCTGAGGGCCGAAATCGCTGCGCTGGTCAGGGTCTGAGCGTTGGTGAAGTTGGTCTGCTCGGCGGCGATGTCCACGTCGGTGATCGCCGACGCCGCCGACTCCAGGTTCTCGAGCGACGTGGAGATCACGTCGCCGCGGAACTCGAAGCGCGACAGGGTGGCGCCGACGTCGGCGCGCATTTTCGAGACCGCCGTGATCGCCGAGTCGATCTCGTCCATGGCAGCGACGGCGTCGCTGGTGGAGGTGATCGAGGTGACGGTCAGGTTCAGCCCCGTGGTGTTGGCCTCACCCAGCTCGACCTTGATGACATCGGTGCTGGACGTGCCGACCATGAAATCCACGCCCGTGCCTTCGGTGTAGTTGCTGTCACCGTTGAGCAGAGTGACGCCGTTGAAGGTCGTCGTCTCGGCGATGTCGTTGATTTCCTCGGTCAGCTGCTCGTACTCGGCGCTGATGTACGACAGGTCGGCAGTGCTCGACGTCCCCGACTGGGCCTGGGCCGTCAGGGAGTTCATGCGCTGCAGGATGTCGGCGATGTTCGACAGGGCGCCGTCCGCGGTGTTCAGCACCGAAGTGCCGCTGGTCACGTTGGTGGCGGCCTGGTTGAGCACGGTGATGTCGGCGTTCATGGACGTCGCGATGGCGAGGCCGGAGGCGTCGTCCTTCGCGCTGACGATCCGCGAGCCGCTCGACAGCTTCGCCAGGGATTCGCTCTGCGCGGCCGAATTGTTGTTCAGGTAGCGCAGGGCGGTGTTGGCGGCCGTGTTGGTGGAGATAACAGGCATGTTCTAGTCCGGTTCTCTGTCTGGAGTCCGCCCGGGGGAGAGTCCGGTCGGGAAGCTGTCCGCCGTTCTGACGGCCTGGCTTCGACGGGTTGAACGGGACGTCCGCCGACGATGGGGCGGATTATTTTTCGCAAAACGAGCGGCGCGCTTGAGCCCTCCCCCTCCACCCGTCTTTCCCGCCCTTGTGGCGGGAACCCCTGGTTCCATTCGCACGTGAAGCGCCAGCGGACTGCCAAGCAGTCCGCCCCTCTCGCCCATGCGGCTGACAGAGGGGTTCCCGCCACAAGGGCGGGAATGATGGGAGTAAAGAGACCCCCAAAAATAATCCGCCCCATCCGGCGCGGAGCCTCCGTTGAACCCGTCGATCGGCGCCCAGAGCGACCGGACCGCTTCACCGGAGGGCTTTCTCCATGACCACCGTCTCCTCGGCGACGAGCACCAGCACGACCAGCTCCAGCAGCTCGTCCGGCACGCTGCAGCTTGGCACCACCGACTTCCTGAAGCTGCTGATGACGCAGCTGACCAACCAGAACCCGCTCGATCCGACCGATCCGACCGAGTTCACCAGCCAGCTGGCGACCTATTCGTCGCTCGAGCAGCAGATCAACATGAACGACACGCTGACGACGATGTCGGACAACATGTCGTCGCTGCTGACCCAGGTTCAGCTGCTCGCTTCGGCCTCGGAATAGGGGCCGCGAGCATGAGCCTGTCCTCCGCCCTCTCGACCGCCGTCTCGGGCCTGTCCGCCCAGAGCATCGCCCTGTCGGCGATCTCCGAGAACATCGCCAACGCCTCGACCACCGCCTACAAGACGACGGAAGTGTCGTTCCAGTCGCTGGTCAGCGGCGCCATGGGCACCAACACCTCGACCAGCTCGGTGGTGGCCAAGACCAACCAGGCGCTGAACGTCACCGGCGCCATCTCCTCGACCAGCGTGGCGACCAACATCGCCATCGACGGCTCGGGCTATTTCGTGGTCGCGGCCAACGCCGGCGACACCGGCAGCGACCTCGTCTACAGCCGCAACGGCAGCTTCTCGACGGACGCCAACGGCTATCTGGTCAATAGCGAAGGCTATTACCTGATGGGCTATCCGACGGACTCCGACGGCAACGTCCTGGCGTCGAACACCAGCGACCTGACCAGCCTGTCGGCGATCAACCTCGACTCGATCAGCGGCACGGCCAAGGCCACCTCGACGGTGAGCATGGCCGCCAACCTGCCGGCCGACGCCACGACGGGCCAGAGCTTCGACACCAGCATGGAGGTCATCGACTCCCTGGGCGTCAGCCACACCGTCGGCCAGACCTGGACCAAGACCGGCGACAACACCTGGTCGCTGACCCTGTCGGACCCGACCCTGACCAAGGACAGCGCCACCACCTCGGGCACGATCAGCCCGAGCACGGTGACGGTGACCTTCAATTCCGACGGCAGCCTGGCCACCACCGACCCGTCGCCGGTCAACATCAGCATCACGGGCCTGTCGACCGGCGCGGCCGACAGCGCCATCGTGCTGGACCTCGGCTCGACGGGCGGCACCGACGGCCTGACCCAGTACGCCTCGACCTCCTCGACCCTGTCGATCAGCCCGACCTTCGAGCAGGACGGCGCCAACTACGGCGAGCTGTCGGGGATCAGCATCGACGAGAGCGGCCTGGTCACGGCCAATTTCGACAACGGGGTCAGCCTGGCGATCTACCAGATCCCGGTCGCCACCTTCAGCAACCCCAATGGCCTGACCCACGTCTCGGGCACGGTCTATGACGAGAACACCGCCGCCGGCCAGGTGCACCTGAACCTGCCGGGCGAGGGCAACGCCGGCAGCCTGGTGGCCAGCGCGCTGGAGGGCTCGACCACCGACACGGCGACCGAGTTCAACAAGATGATCATCGCCCAGCAGGCCTATTCGGCCGCCTCGCAGGTGATCAGCGCCACCAGCGACATGTTCGACACCCTGATCCAGGCCGTCCGGTGAGCGTCATGGGCACGATCGAACGCCTGCACACCCGCGCCCAGAAGGCCCGCCGCGATCCCAAGACGCCCGTGGTCTCGTCGGTCGAGGAGGCCCGCGCCCTGGCCCGCAGCATCGCCGAGGGCCTCTCGGCCCTGTCGGACGACCAGCGGCTGCTCATGCTGTCGAACCTGCACGAGGTGCAGGCCACGCTGGAAGAGCGCATGGCCGGCCTGGAGACCGAGATGGCCCAGGAGCGCGTGCGCATCCAGGCGGTGAACCGCGGCCTGAACGCCCAGGCCGGCTATCGCGGCGGGGTGGCGTCGCTGCGCGACCACCGGCGCCGCAAGGACTGACGCCATGTCGCTGTCGTCGATCATCAGCTCGGCCTCGTCGGCCCTGTCGACCGCGCAGATGCAGATCGCGGTGGCCAACGCCAACGTGGCCAACGCCGACGACCTGACCTACACGCGCAAGACGGTCAGCACGAGCGCGACCACGGCCCTGAACTCGGCCTCCAGCGCCACCGTGCAACGGGCGGCCGACACCTACCTGGCCAAGACCGTGGTCAAGACGGCGTCGGCCTCGGGCTACGCCTCCACGATCGACACCTACATGCAGTCCTACGACGCCGTGCTCGGCTCGGTGGACAGCGGCGATGACCTTTCCAGCCTGCTCGACGCCTTCTCCAGCGCCCTGACCAGCCTGTCGGCCAGCGCCGACAGCGACACGGCCAAGGCCGCGACAGTCTCGGCCGCCTCGGCCCTGGCGGCTGGGATCAGCAGCCTGTCGGCCTCGATCCAGGACCTGCGCACCCAGGCCAACGCCGAGATCGCCACGACGGTCGACACCATCAACTCGACCCTGTCGACCCTGGCCTCGCTGAACGACCAGATCGTCTCGATCACTGCCCAGGGCGGCGACGTCACGGCCCTGCAGGACCAGCGCGACGCGGCCCTGACCACCCTGTCGGGCCTGATCGGGGTCAGCAGCTACACCACCTCCGACAACCGGCTGGTGGTCTACACCACCGGCGGCGACCAGCTCTTGGGCACGACGGCGGCCAAGCTCTCGTACACCGCCTCCAGCACGCTTTCCTCGACCAGCGTCTATCCGACCTCGATCGCGGGGATCACGCTGAACGGCAAGGACGTCACCGAAAGCCTCGATTCCGGCCAACTGGGCGCGCTGGTGACCCTGCGCGACGAGACGCTGGTGGGCGAGCAGGCCGAGCTCGACGCCCTGGCCTCGACGCTGATCGACCAGGTCAACGCCATCACCAACGCCGGCTCGGCCACGCCAGCGCCGACCAGCCTGACGAGTTCGTCCAGCGTTTCGGGCGCCGACGCCTTCTCCGCGACCGGCACGCTGCGGGTGGCCGTCGTCGATTCCAGCGGCTCGACGGTGTCGACCCAGGACATCGATCTGTCGGCCTATTCCACCCTGGCCGATCTCGTCAGCGCGCTGGACGCCGTCGACGGCCTGTCGGCGAGCATCGGCTCGGACGGCAAGCTGTCGATCACCGCCGACAGCAGCGCCAACGGCGTCGCCCTGGGCGACATCGGCGCCTCGGTCGGCGCATCGGCGCAGGGGTTCTCGGACTATTTCGGCTTCAACGACCTGTTCTCGGGCTCGACCGCCGCCGACATCGCCGTCTCGTCCAGGCTGTCGGGCGACTACGGCCTGCTGGCCACGGCGGCCCTCGACACCACCTCGACCCTGGCGGCCGGCGACCGGGCCCTGTCGACCTCCGACAGCGCCACGATCGACAAGCTGTCGGCCATGCTGTCGGGTACGCTGAGCTTCGCCGCCGCCGGCGACCAGGGCGCCAAGACCGTCAGCCTGTCGTCCTATGCCGCAAGCTTCGTCTCGGGCGCGGCCACCCTGGTTTCCAACGCCTCGTCCAGCGCCGCCAGCGCCCTGTCGACCTACGAGGCGGCGACCACGCGCCTGCAGAACACCACCGCCGTCAATGTCGACGAGGAACTGGCCCTGCTGACCACCTACCAGTCGCAGTACGAGGCCAACGCCCAGCTCGTCTCGATGGTGCAGGAGCTGTTCGACACCCTGATCCAGATGGTGAACTGACCATGATCAGCCGCATCGCCACCTTCGGCCATTCGACGACCATGCTGGCCGCCAGCCTCAAGGTGCAGGCCAAGCTGGCCGACCAGCAGGCCCAGACGGCCTCGGGCCTGAAGTCGACCACCTACGGGGGCCTGGGCAGCAACACCGGCAGCCTGCTGCGCCTGTCCAGCCAGAGCAGCGCCCTCACGGCCGAGAACGCCGCCGCCCAGACGGCCACCGCCTACGTCAACGCCGCCTATTCGGCGCTGGGCGACATCGCCGACCTCGCCACCACCATCAAGACCCAGCTGGCCTCGATGATCTCGAGCACGACAATCGACTCGGCCACCACCGCCCAGTACGCCACCAATTGGCTAAGCGACCTGCAGGCGCTGATGAACAGCACCTCCGGCGGGGCCTACCTGTTCTCGGGCACGGCCGGCGACACGGCCGCCGCCGACTTCAGCGACGCCGACTGGGACGCCTCGGCCAGCGTCGACGCCGACTACTACCAGGGCTCGTCGGCCACGCGCACCTTCACCACCACCGACGGCCAGACCATCGACCTGTCGGTCTCGGGCGGCTCGGCGGCGTTCGAGAAGCTGGCCCGCGCGCTGTCGATGATCATCGCCTCGCCCGACGACAGCGACGTGGTCTCGGCCGCCTACGACCTGGCCGGCGAGGCCCTGACCGGGATCGGCTCGCTGCAGGAACAGGTCTCGATCCAGGCCTCCACCCTCGACCGCCTGATCGAGCGCAACGAGGCCAAGATCGAGAGCATCGACACCCTGGCCTCCAACCTCAAGGACGCCGACCTCGCCGAGACCGCGGTCCTGGCCACCCAGTACGAGACCCAGCTGGAAGCCATGTACTCGATGATCTCCAGCCTCTCGTCGCTGAGCCTGACGAAGTACTTGTAGGGCGCGAGTGCAAGGAACCTCCCCCCGTGGGGGAGGCGGCCGAAGGCCGGTGGGGGGCCGTTTTCAGCTTCCAAGACGCCGGCCGATTTTCCACCCACTCCCCCCACCGACCGCTTCGCGATCGCCTCCCCCAGAGGGGGAGGTTCCCTGGCGCTCGCCGCCCTACATGCGGCGCCCACCATTGCAAACCCGCAAGACCTCGACATACGGCGGCAGGATCGCCCAGCCACAAGGGCGGCTCGCCTGACCGGAGTCTCGATGCCCTCGCCCGTTTCCCCCAGCCGTCGCGGCCTGCTGGCCCTGGCCGGCGCCGCGCCCTTCGCCGCCATCGCCGCCTCGGCCCGCCCCGTGGCGGCCGCCGAGACCGTCTGCGCGCTGACGCCCCAGGTCACGCAAGGCCCCTACTGGTTCGATCCCAAGCTCGACCGCGCCGACATCACCGAGGGCAAGACCGGCGCGCCCGTCACCGTGGCCCTGACCGTCGTCGACGGCGCCTGCCGGCCGCTGAAGGGCGCGCGGGTCGATATCTGGCACTGCGACGCGCAGGGCATCTATTCCGGCTACGAGGGCCAGGGCGACGACCACCGGACGGCCGCCAAGGGGCAGACCTTCCTGCGCGGGGCCCAGACCACCGACAGCGCCGGCAAGGTCGCCTTCAGGACCATCTGGCCGGGCTGGTACGAGGGCCGCACCCCGCACATCCACATCAAGGTGCACCTGGACGCGCGCACGGCCCTGACCGCCCAGCTGTTCGTGCCCGACGCCCTGTCGGAGTTCCTCTACGAGAACCTCCCGGCCTACAAGCGCCCGCGCCAGCGCGACATGTTCAACCGCCAGGACGGCATCGCCCTGCAGGGCGGCGAGGCGATGGTGGCCAGCGTCAAGGAGGCCAAGGACGGCTACGTGCTGGCCCTGGTGCTGGGCGTCGACCCGGCCGCCGACTGGAAGGACGACGCGGGGATGGGGCCGGGTGGTCCCATGGGCGGTCCGGGTGGTCCAGGCGGTCCGCCGCCCGGAGGCATGGGTCCCCCGCCCGGCGGCATGAGCGGCCGCCCGCCCGGCCCGCCGCCCGGCGGTTTCCCCAATGGCGGCCCGCCAGGCGGCGGTCCCCCGCATCACGAGGCCCCGACCGGCGAAGCGCGGCTGAAGGCGATCGTGCCGGGGGTGTAGGCCCCCTCAGTCGCTCCGCGACAGCTCCCCCAGAGGGGGAGCATCTGAAGCGCCAAGATCCTCCCCCTCCGGCGGAGGTGGCCCGGAGGGCCGGAGGGGGATAGCGCCGCGCCCCCTTTCCTCCTCGACGTTCACAAGCCATCCTCCCCGCCAAACGGCCGTTCGGCCTGCGAGGGGATGGAAATGCACAAGACGATCTGGGCCGCGCTGGCGGTCTGCGCGGGGCTGGCCGGAACCACCTGCGCCCAGCCGGCGCCGGTCGGTCCGCAGCCGAAGAACGACTACACGCAGGACGCCGCCTGGCTGTGCCGCCCCGGCCGCCAGGACGCCTGCGCCCAGGACCAGACCGCCACCATCGTCGCCGCCGACGGGTCGACCAGGGTCGAGCCGTTCAAGGCCGATCCCAAGGCGCCGATCGACTGCTTCTACGTCTATCCGACGGTGTCGACCGACCCGGGCGGCAACAGCGACATGACCATCGATCCGGCCGAGACGATCGTCGCCGAGCAGCAGCTGGCGCGCTTTGGCCAAGTCTGCCGCACCTTCGCGCCGATGTACCGGCAGGTGACCCTGGCGGCCCTGCGCCAGGTGATGCAGGGCAAGCCCTCGCCCGGCGACGAGAACCTCGCCTATGGCGACGTGCTGGACGCCTGGAAGGACTATCTGGCCCGCGACAACGGCGGCCGCGGCGTCGTGCTGATCGGCCACTCGCAAGGCTCGCGCCTGCTGCTGCGCCTGCTGGCCGAGGAGGTCGACGGCAAGCCGGTCCAGAAGCAGCTGGTCTCGGCCCTGATCCTGGGCATGAACACCCCGATCGATCCGGCGACCGACGCCTATGGCGACATCAAGATGTGCCGCAAGCCGGGCCAGACCGGCTGCATCGTCAGCTACGTGTCGTTCCGCGCCTCCAGCCCGCCGGCCGAGCCGGCCTTCTTCGGCAAGGCTACGCCGGACGGCAAGCGCGCGGCCTGCGTCAACCCGGCGGCCCTGGCGGGCGGCGAGGCGCCGCTGCACGGCTATTTCAGCGACCGCACCATCGCCGGAGCGCCGCGCAAGACGCCCTGGGTGAAGGGCAAGGACCTCACGACGACCTTCGTCTCGACGCCGGGCCTGGTGAGCGCCGAATGCGCGACCAGCGGCCCCTACGACTACCTGGCCATCAAGGTCCACGGCGACCCGGCCGACCCGCGCGTCGACGACATCCCCGGCGACCTGATGGTGCTGGGCTCGCCGCTCAAGGCCTGGGGGCTGCACCTGGTGGACGTCAACCTGGCCATGGGCGACCTGGTGGCGCTGGTCGGGGCGCAGGGGAAGGGCTGGAAATAGCAGAACTTCCCCTCTCCCCTTGTGGGAGAGGGTGGCCTCCCGAAGGGAGGTCGGGTGAGGGGTCGCACTTACAGAAACGCTGCGAAAGCCGATCAGCTTTCGCAGCGTTTTGCGTTTGAGAGACCCCTCATCCGTCAGCTTCGCTGACACCTTCTCCCGCAAGGGGAGAAGGATCCGGGTCATTTCCCCGTCACGCCCTTGAAGATCCCCATGCCCAGCACGAGGACGACGAGGAACACCACCAGGAACAGGAAGAACAGGATCTTGGCGACGCCGGCCGCCGCGCCGGCGATGCCCGTGAAGCCCAGCGCGCCGGCGATGATGGCGACGACGGCGAAGATCAGAGCCCATTTCAGCATGGGAAAGCTCCTTGCACTTGGCCCGCGCGATGCGGGCTTTGCAGGATCAACGTCGCCTTGGCGCGCGTCGTTCCTTGTGTTCGCCCGCCTGCGCCGCTAACTCCAAAGCCATGGCCGCCAAGCCCGAGAACCCGACCGAACCCTTCAAGCGCGCCCTGGCGCACGCCGCCCGCTCGCTCGCCGAGACGCCGGACCTTGAGATCGTGTTTTCGGGCGAGTCGCCGGGCCTGGTGGGCAACCGGGCGGTGCTGCCGCATCCGCCGCGCGACCTGTCCGGCCCCGAGGCCGCCCGCCTGCGCGGCATGGCCGACCAGATCGCCCTGCGCCTGGCCCACCACGATCCCTCGACCCACGCCCGCTCGCGCCCGGCCGCGCCCGACGCCCAGGCGATCTACGAGTCGCTGGAGCAGGCCCGTATCGAAGCCATCGGCGCCAACGCGCTGGGCGGCGTGCGCGCCAACCTGACGACGGTGCTGGAGACCCGCCTCGAAAAGCAGGGCCTGACCCGCGCCGTCGCCTTCGACCGCAACAACGCCCCGATGGCCGAGATCCTGGGCCTGATGGTGCGCGAACGCCTGACCGGCGACGCCCCGCCCGATGGCGCGAAAGCCCTGGTCGAGATCCTGCGCGCCGACATCGAGAACAAGGCCGGCAAGGACCTCGACCGCTTGGCCGCCGCCGTCGGCGACCAGGCCGCCTTCGCCAAGGTCACCCGCCAGATCCTGCGCGACCTCGACCTGGGCGACGACGTCAACGACGCCACCGAATCCTCCGACGAGGACGAGGGCGACGACGACAATCCCACCGACACCGCCGACGACGATCAGGGCGACGGCGAAGGCGAGCAGACCGACGGCTCCTCGCCGCAGGAAAGCGAGGCCTCCGATCGCGAAAGCCAGGCCGGCGACGAGGAGATCGTCCAGTCCGAGCAGGAAGGCGAGCCGCAGGACAGCGAGGACACGCCCGACATGGGCGACGGCGCCAAGCCCGCTCGCCCCGACTCGTCGGCCGACAAGGGCGGCGAGCCGGCCTACAAGGTGTTCACCACGGCCTATGACGAGGTGGTCTCGGCCGAGGAGCTGTGCGATCCGGACGAGCTGACGCGCCTGCGGGCCTATCTCGACCAGCAGCTTTCGGCCCTGTCCAGCGTGGTCTCGCGCCTGGCCAACAAGCTGCAGCGCCGCCTGCTGGCCCAGCAGAACCGCGCCTGGACCTTCGACCTCGAGGAAGGGATGCTCGACGTCGCCCGCCTGACGCGGGTGATCATCGACCCCACCGCGCCGCTGTCGTTCAAGCAGGAAGAGGACCAGGAGTTCCGCGACACCGTCGTGACCCTGCTGATCGACAATTCCGGCTCGATGCGCGGCCGACCGATCATGGTCGCGGCCGTCTGCGCCGACATCCTGGCCCGCACGCTGGAGCGCTGCGGCGTCAAGACCGAGGTGCTGGGCTTCACCACCCGCGCCTGGAAGGGCGGGACCAGCCGCGACGAGTGGATCAAGGCCGGCAAGCCGCCCTCGCCTGGCCGCCTGAACGACCTGCGCCACATCGTCTACAAGGCCGCCGACGCGCCCTGGCGCCGGGCCCGCAAGAACCTCGGTCTGATGATGCGCGAGGGTCTCCTCAAGGAGAACATCGACGGCGAGGCCCTGATGTGGGCGCACCAGCGGATCATCGGCCGGCCCGAAGCCCGCCGCATTCTGATGGTGATTTCCGACGGCGCGCCGGTGGACGACTCCACCCTCAGCGTGAACTCGGGCCACTATCTGGAGCGGCATTTGCGGCAGGTCATCGCCGAGATCGAGGGCAAGAGCCCGGTCGAGCTGATCGCCATCGGCATCGGCCACGACGTGACCCGCTACTACCGCCGCGCCGTCACCATCGTCGACGTCGAGCAGCTGGGCGGGGTGCTGGTCGAGCAACTGGCCGCCCTGTTCGACGAGGAGCCGCGCACGGCCGTGCGAGCGCGCGGCCTGCTGCCGCCGCCGCCCACCGTCGTGCCTTCCGCCCCCAAGGCCGCGCGCAAGGCTTCCGCGTGATCGGATTGCGCAGCCTGCTCGTCCTGGGCCTGGCCGGCGGCATGCTGGCCCAGTGCGGCCCAAAGCCCGCCCCGCCGCCGCCCGTCGTGCTGCCCGCCGCGCCGGTCAAGGTCGGCCCCGAGATCGGCCTGACCGCCACGCCCGTGCCGCTGAACGCCACGGACGCGACCCAGACGGCCGTGGGCCGCTTCGTCTATGCCGGCGGCCTGCACGTCACCAGCGCCGACACCAGCCGGCTGCACGGCCTGTCTGACCTGATCCTCACCGACGACAACGGCCTGGAGGCGATCACCGACGACGGCGACCGCTTCTCGGCCAAGCTGGTGCTTGATGCGAACGGCCGGCTGGTCGGCCTGACGAACGGCAAGCTCTCGCCGCTGCTGGGCGTCGATGGCGAGGGCCTGCGCGGCAAGACCGAAGGCGACGCCGAGGGCCTGGCCCGCCTGCCCAACGGCGAGCGCCTGGTCAGCTTCGAGCGCGATCACCGCATCTGGCGCTACGCCGTGGGCGCCGACGGCCAGTGGAGCCGCCCCGCCGTCGCCCCCAAGCCGGCCACCGTCTTCCCCGACAACGAGGGTATGGAGGCGATCACCGCCTATCCGGCCGCCGGTCCCGACGCCTATCTCGTCGGCGGCGAGGAGGGAGAGGCCTGGCTGTGCCGGCTGTCGACCAGCTGCCAGTCGATCGCCCCGCAGACGCCCAACGACTTCACCTGGGGCCTGTCGGGCTTCGCCGCCTTCGAGGGCAAGGCGCTGGCCACCCTGCACCGCGCCTACGATCCCGTGCGGGGCTGGCGCGCCCAGGTGCGGTTCCTGCCCGATCCCCTGCTGCCCGCGGCCAAGCAGTATCCGCTGGCCACGCTGATGCTGGACGGCGCGGTCACCCGCGACAATTTCGAGGGGATCGCCCTTGCCGCCGGCCCGGGCGGCGCCACGCGGATCTACCTGCTGTCGGACGACAACGGCGGCTCGATGAACCAGCGCACCCTGCTGCTGGCCTTCGACTGGACCCCGCCGCCTCCGGCGCCGCCCGCCCCGGCCCCGCCGCCCAAGCGCAAGCGCCGCTGAGGCCGGACCTCAACCGCCGGTGACGATCTCGAACGCCGCGCCGGGACCGGCGGCCGCGTTCAGCGCCGACAGCACGACATCGATGCGGTGGGCGTAGGCCTGTCGCCTCTGGCCTTCCGACAGGGCGAACAGCATGCCGATCGGCTGGTAGGTCTCGTTGGTCAGAAGCGCGCCGGTGTCGCCCGGCAGGAAGAACGGCGCCTGGTTGTCGGCGACCGTGACGCAATCGGTGAACAAGCAGGATTCGCCGTTGCCGTATTCGACGCGGGTCTGGGTCGTGATCAGATCGATCAAGCCGATCGTGGCGCCGGATGTCCGGCCGCTCTTGCGCACGCGCGCGAGCGGCGTCGGGACGACCGCGGGCATGACGATCGGTGCGAAGCTCCCGACGCCGGTCATGATCCGGGGATCGACGGCCACCGACACCTCGGCCGCCGCCACATCGGCCTGGGGCGCCTGCTCTCCGGCGCTCAGCACGCCGGCATAGGAAAGCCTGGCGATCGCGGACTGCGACACGTTTCCGTCCTCGAACGACTGCTGCTGCACGTCGGGCCCTCCGACGACGCCGTTGAGCTCCGGATCGAGCACGTGACGGCAGGACACCATGAGGGGCCGCTGCGAAGGCTCGCCCTGGTTGCGGACGTAGAAGCCCAGCGTGCCGCTGTAGATCGTATGGAGCGGCGCTATGGAGACGCCGCAAGGGGGACGGGCGAAACTGCGGGTGAAGGGCGCGGCCGCGGCGGCCATCGGCTGGGGGCCGGCCAGGATCTTGCCGACCTCCTCCACGTGCACGGGCAGGCCGGCCAGCATCGACGGGGCCTGGAACGCCTGGGCGTCCTGCGCCACCTGCAGCACGATGGAGGGCTTGGGCGCCTGGTCTCCCTGCGCCGCGCGCAGGCCCAGACCCACGCTCACCGCGGCGACCCGTCCGGCCGCATGGTCCTGGCGCAGCGCGTCGAAGCCATGCCACAACGCGTGGAAAGCCCCCTCATCGCAGACATGCGCTCCGAAGCTGTCCAGATCCCTCTGATAGTTGGACGATTGTCCGATCATCCTCAGAGTCCCCGCACCCTCAACGCTTGGATGAAACTCGCCGAGGCTCGCGCGAAAGACAATGGCCAAGCTGCGACGGCGATCCTGCTTTGCCGTTCCCTCGCCGCGGATCGGCGGCCGGGCGGGGCTCTGCCGCCGTGGCGCCGCATTGCAACAGGACCGTCCCGTCGATTGCCGAAACTCGGGTCCAGCCTGTCTGGTCACGCTAGAGAAAAGGGATAATTTCACCTGAAACTAACCGGTTTCGAGGTGCTCATTTGCTGCTCAACGTGCCTTTTGCGCACACAGCTTTCGCGGGCGTCGTAAAAAATTGACGCTCGAAGTCAAAAAGTCGCTTGATATGACAACGCTGTCAGCACTATTAGGTTCGTGACGGCGACGAACTGGCGAGATCCGGTCGGCCGTCAGAGGAACGCATCGGGAGGAGGTTGATCCCAACCCCCTTTCCGGAATGACTGAAATGCAACGTGTGTTTGTTCTGGCCGCTTCGGCCATCGCTCTCCTGAGCGCCCCCGCCGCCTTCGCCGGTGAAGTCACCGTCAAGGTCGCCGGCCGCACCACCGCCGCCGTGCACGCCGACATCGTCAAGGCCGCCACCTCGGTGTGCCAGGAAGACAACGGCTCGACCACCTACGGCGCCGACGTGCTGCCCTACTGCATCCGCGACGTGGCCCGCGCCGCCGTCGAAAAGGTCGGCAGCCCGACCCTGACCGCCTACGACAAGACCCAATGGCGCCCGAACGGTCTGATCAAGACCGCCTCGGCCCGCTAAGCGCAGCAAAGCCTTAGCCCATCGGGACCAGAGCCCGCGGAGCCCCCGCTCCGCGGGCTTTTGCTTGCCTGGACGGCGAGTCGTGACACCGGTAACAAGCGCGTGAAATCAATGACTTCGCCCGGAAGTTGCGGCAACATGACTGTTGATAACTGATCAGCGATGAGCTAAGGCTGTTCTCCGGCGACAGAGCGGGCGAGATCCTGGACCAGTCGCCGGAGGAACGCGTCGGGAAGCGGTCGATCTGAACCGCGCGCTTGAAAGCGCCGCCCGACCTGGAATCCATCCCGATGATCCGCTCCGCCGCTCTCGCTCTCTCCGCCCTGGCCCTGCTGGCCGCCGCTCCGGCCGGCGCCGCCGAAGTCCGCGTCAAGGTCGCCGGCCGCGCCGCCGCCGACGTCCGCGCCGACATCGTCAAGGCCGCCTCGACCGTCTGCTGGCAGGACGTCCGCGGCGAGTCGCTGGCCATGTACCTGTACCCGGCCTGCGTCCGCTCGTCGGTCAACGACGCCGTGACCAAGCTCGGCAACGCCGACCTGATCGCCTACAACGCCGCCAACCCGGCCAAGCCGCTGGAAATGGCCGCCCGCTAAGGCGACCAGCCCTCCAAGGCTTCAAGAGCCGCCGTCGCCCCGCGACGGCGGCTTTTTGCTGGGCGCTGCGATGGACCGGAGCGGCCGCGAGAGACCGCCCTTCCGCGAAAGTCCGCCATTCCCGCCCTTGCGGCGGGGAATGCACCACGGTCGGCTTTCGACCCATGTCGGACTTACGAGGCTTGCACGCTGACAACGCCTGGATGATGGTCCGATCCGGAGGTGGCGGCTTGGATGAATAGGTTAGGCGCCTTCGGACTGATCGCGGCGGCTTTGGTCGGGTCCGCGGCGACCGTCTACGCGAGTTTTCGCAAGACCCCGTTCTTCCCCGAGTCGCTCCAGACCACCGTGGGGGAGTGTCCCAAGAACAGGGACTTCCCCGCCCACCGGCGGCCGATCCTCGAGCGGGACGAGGCTTCATGGTTTGCCGGCCAGTTGTTGGACCTGCACGAGGCCCCGCTCGCTCAGACAGGCGCGGGCCAGCCAACGCTCCGGTTCTCGATGTTGAATGGCGGCGCGCGTACGGTCACGGTCCGGGTGACGGAAGTCGAAGGCGGACGCCTGCATCTGACGGGCAAGTGGCTGCAAGGTACGGCGGTCTGCGCAGACAAGCAGGGATGCGTCGTAGAGAAGCTGCTGTCGCCTTCGGAGCAGGCGCGACTGGAAGCCGCCGTGGCGCCGCTCCTGGCGGCGCCGTCTTATGGATGTGACGGCGCAGTCGATGCCGGTGTTTCCGTCCTGGAAGCGAGCCAGGGGGACACGTACCGCATCTGGCACCAACGATCGCGGCCGACGGACGATGTGAGAGCCGCGGGTCAGGTCTTTCTCCAGCTTGCCGGATGGCCGCTGGCCGATGAGCTCAGATAACCCGCCCTCTTGGCTGGCGTCGCGCGAACCGGCCTGGATCGAGGGCGGGAATGACGACCTCGAAGGAAACGCGAAAAAGCCCGCCAGGCGAACCTGGCGGGCTTTTCGTCATCGGCCGCCAATCCCGAGGACTGGAGGGCCGAAAGGCTTAGGCGGCTTGCGCGGCGGCCTTGGCCTTGGCCTTCACCTGGGCCTTGATCTTCAGGGCGCGCGGCGACAGCTGCTCGTCCTTGGCGCCGAGCAGGAACACGTCCAGGCCGCCCTTGAAGTCCAGGGTGCGCAGGGCAGCGTTGCTGATGCGCAGCTTGAAGGATTGACCCAGCGATTCCGACTGCAGCGTGGCAGGCGACAGAGCCGGCAGGAAGCGGCGCTTGGTCTTGATGTTCGAGTGGCTCACGTTGTGGCCGATCATCGGACCGACGCCCGTGAGTTCGCAACGGCGCGACATGACGAGTACCTTGGGCTAGGCGAAGCCGAAGGCCCCGCGAACATAATGTCAGGCGCGCTTCCGGACAGGTCCGCCGCGCGAGAGGGGGCGATATAGGCGATGGAGCCCAGCAGAGTCAAGGCGCATGGGCTTGAACGCTCGCCATCACCCTGCCTTCAATCGCGGTTCATCTGCGCCTCCTTATATACGCGGCCATGAAGGAGTTCGACCGCATGCGTCTCATCGCCCTCGCCGCCCCCGCCCTCGCCGCTTCCCTGGCCGCCATGGCGGTGGGATTCGCCGCGACCGCACCGGCGAAGGCGGCCGCCCCGAAGTCGACGATTCTGCCCGGCCACTGGGAGTACAGCTACCGGATCGGCATCATCCCGGCCGGCAGCGAGGACAAGTGCATCAAGCCGGCCGACGCCGCCCAGTTCTCCAAGGGCATCTGCACCCGCCGCTACAAGTGCGACTACACGACCAACCAGGTCGACGACGGCAAGATCGCGCTGAAGGGCACGTGGACCGACAAGAAGGGCCGCGTGGCTCCCGTCAGCGCCAAGGGCAGCTACACCCCCGAGAGCTTCAAGCTCGACGTGAAGATGAAGACCGTCAACGGCCTGCCGATCGCCGGCGAGATGAAGGCCAAGCGCCTGGCCGCCACCTGCCCCGCCGACGTGGACTAGAGCGGATCGGCATTAAAGGGCTCGCCACTCGCAGCTCGCCCAATCCCCGCGAAGGCGGGGACCCAAGCTGGCTCTCAGAAACGGCGCAGCCGTGGGCAACCCGCAACCTCAGCTTGGATCCCCGCCTTCGCGGGGATTGGGCGGATTAGAGGGACGGCCGTTGACGAATGCCGATACGGCCTGCCCGCCCCCCTCGCGGAACGCCTTTGTGGTTAACCGGCGTTAAGCTACAATAGCTTGTAGGGAACAAATCCCGAATTGGCCGGTGTCAGCGATTCGGTCCTGATTCGTTTCGCGCGCGTTCCCGCGCTTCAAGCCTTGCCGTTAACTTGGCTGTGGACGTCCACCGGTTACCCCCAGCAAGTCGCGCAGGATCCGCAACCTTGCGGCGCGCGCTCGCGGCGCTCCACCTTGGCGATTGACAGCGACCGACGCTCCGACCGAGCCTTGCGCCTCACGCAATGACCAAGGGCGGGGACGATGCACGAGCAGGAAGACAACACCATCTACACCGTGGTCGTGAACCACGAGGAGCAGTACTCGATCTGGCCGGCCGACCGCGAACCGCCGCTGGGCTGGCAGAGCACCGGCTTTTCCGGCCTCAAGAGCCAGTGCCTGGACTACATCAAGGAAGTCTGGACCGACATGCGCCCCAAGAGCCTGCGCGAGGCCATGGCCCGCGAGGGACGCTGAAGCCGCCTACTCGGCGGCCACCTTCACCGCGACGGCCTCCAGCGCCTGGGCCACGGTCGGGCCGGGGTCGTCGTGGATCACCCGCGACAGGTCGCGGCCGTCGACCACCTGGCCGCAGGCCTCGCAGGCCAGCTTGGGATGGAAGTCGCAGCCGCAGGCCTTGTGTACGAAGTGCACGGGGCCCGCGCCCACGCCATAGACGTGGCGATCGCCCCACTCGGCCATGGTCAGCAGCACGTTCGACAGGTCGCGCCCCTTGGCGGTCAGCACGTATTCGTGGCGCGGCGGCCGTTCCGAATAGCGGCGCGTCTCCATCACCCCGTAGCCGACCAGGCTTTTCAGCCGCGCGGCCAGCACGTTGCGCGCCACGCCCAGCCGCTCCTGCCATTGCTCGAAGCGCCGCACGCCCTGGAAGGCGTCGCGCAGGATCAGCAGGGTCCAGGGATCGCCCACCACCTCGAGGGTGGCGGCGATGGCGCAGCGTTGCTGGCTATAGTCGGCGGTGCGGCCCATGCCGCGAAAGTGCGGCGTTCCGCGAGGGAATGCAAGGGCCGTTGCTTTTCAGTACGAACCCGAGTAGGTTTTTTATCGCAATCGACTCTCTCGGTTCATTGCTCGACTTTCCGGCCGACGACGGGAGCCGCCCTTCCGCCGCCGGCCGCTTCTTGCGCCGGACCATCGCGCAAGACGCTTGCGCAAGCGGGCCGATAGAGGGCCTATTCCACCGCAAAACAAACGTATCGGGAGTTCATCCATGTCCAATCGCGCCGATCCTGTGGTGATCGCCAGCTTCGCCCGCACGCCGATGGGCGGCTTCCAGGGCGCGCTGGGCGGGGTGAAGGCCACCGAGCTGGGCGCGACCGCCGTCAAGGCGGCGCTGGAGCGCGCGGGCCTGGCGGGCGACAAGGTCGACCAGATCATCATGGGCTGCGTGCTGCCGGCCGGCCTTGGCCAGGCCCCCGCCCGCCAGGCCGCCCTCGGCGCGGGCCTGCCCAAGTCGGTCGAGGCCACCACCGTCAACAAGATGTGCGGCAGCGGCATGCAGGCCGCGATCATGGCCCACGACGCCCTGCTGGCCGGCAGCGCCGACGTCATCGTCGCCGGCGGCATGGAGAGCATGACGGGCGCGCCCTACCTGATGGCCAAGCACCGCGGCGGGGCCCGCATCGGCCACGACCAGATCTGGGATTCGATGTACCTGGACGGCCTGGAGGACGCCTACAGCCCCGGCAAGCTGATGGGCGCCTTCGCCGAGGACACCGCCGCCGACTACCAGTTCGGCCGCGAGGCCATGGACGACTACGCGACCAGGGGCCTGATGAAGGCCAAGGCCGCCGTCGAGAGCGGCGCCTTCGCCGCCGAGATCGCGCCGGTGAGCGTCACCACCCGCAAGGGCGTCGAGACCATCGACAAGGACGAGCAGCCGCTGAAGGCCGACCCGGCCAAGATCCCCACCCTGCGCCCGGCCTTCTCGCGCGACGGGGCGATCACCGCGGCCAATTCCAGCTCGATCAGCGACGGAGCCGCCGCCCTGGTGATGACCCGCAGGAGCGTCGCCGAGCGCCTGGGCCTGCCGGTCGTGGCCACCGTGGTCAGCCACGCCGCCCACGCCCACGAGCCGGGTCTCTTCACCACCGCGCCCGTGCCGGCCATGAGGAAGGCGCTGGACCGCGCCGGCTGGAGCGTCGCCGACGTCGACCTGTTCGAGGTCAACGAAGCCTTCGCCGTCGTGGCCATGATCGCCCAGAAGGAACTGGGCATTCCGGACGACAAGCTGAACGTCAACGGCGGCGCCTGCGCCCTGGGCCATCCGATCGGCGCGTCCGGCGCCCGCATTCTGTGCACCCTGATCTCGGCCCTGCAGGCCCGCAAGGCCAAGCGCGGCCTGGCTTCGCTGTGCATCGGCGGCGGCGAGGCCACGGCCATAGCCATCGAACTCGCCTAATTTCTACCCAATATGCGGCATTGCGGCCCGTCGCGCGGCAAGACCTTGCGCGACGGGCCGGCAAGCGTTACCTGTTGATCTGCAAGCCTACCTGGACCCTTTCAGACTTCATGCCCTCGCACCTGATCACCATCGCGCTCTTTACGACTGGCCTCTCGGCCGGCGTCGCGATGTGGTGCGCCATGATGTCGAAGATGAACCAGATTAAAACCGTGCCTGTCAGGACGGGGCAAAGACGGCGCGCAGACTAGGGACCTCCCTGGAAAACCAAGCCGAAGGATCACGAGATCCGAAAAAGCCCCGCCTCCGAAAGGAGCGGGGCTTTTTCGTTGCGCGGTCCGACGGTCCTCAAACTCAAAAGGATCTTCGAACATGAGCTACCTGCCTTCCCCACCCGCCTTCCACAGCGACGACGACGGCGTCACCGTCCACCAGCTGTTCCTGTCGGCCCAGGACGCGCCCAGCGCGCTGGACGCCGTGCGCCAGAGCCTGGCCGACTGCGGCGGCGAGCTGTGCAACCTGTCGCTCAAGCCCGTCGGCCAGCTGGTCGAGGCCTCCTTGCGCGTCCGTCGCCTCGGCGACCAGGCCGCCCGCCTGCTCGCCCGCGACCTGGCCGCCTGGCCCGGCGTCAACTCGGCCAGCGTGGAACACCAGTGGGTGCGGCCTTGAGCGACCTCAAACAGGACGACGAGAAACGCCGCCTCTTTCTCGTGACCGCTGAAGACACGCCCGACGCCCTGATGCGGGTGCTGGGCGTGGCCAGCGTGCAGCAGGTGCGCCTGCGCGCCCTGACCGCCCATCCCGAGGGCGCCGACATCTCGATCCGCCTGGAGATCGACGACCAGGGCGACGACCGGGCCCAGGTCCTGGCCGCGCGCCTGTCGTCGGTGCCCGCGGTGCGGGGCGTTGGCCACGGCTGGCGCTGATCGCCTCCATCCTTTCGCCGCCCGGCTTCGTACCTATGTCGAGCTTCTGAAAGGACCGCCCATGATCCGTCGCCTCTTCATCGCCCTGGCCCTGCTGGTCGCGCCCCTGGCCGCCCTGCCGTCCGCGGCCCTCGCCGCCACCAAGACCGCCGTCTTCGCCGGCGGCTGCTTCTGGTGCATGGAGAACGACATGCGCGGCATTCCGGGCGTCGTGAAGGTCGAGAGCGGCTACACCGGCGGCCACGTGAAGAACCCGACCTACCGCGACGTGACCAGCGAACGCAGCGGCCACTACGAGGCCGTCCGCGTCACCTACGACCCGGCCAGGATCGAGTACGCCTTCCTGCTGTCGCGCTACTGGAAGCTGGTGGACCCCACCGACGACGGCGGCCAGTTCTGCGACCGCGGCCCCTCCTATCGCCCCGCCGTCTTCGTCGACGCCGAGCAGCGCCCCGCCGCCGAGCGCTCGCGCGCCCTGGCCGCCCAGCGCCTGAAGACCGGCACGATGAAGGCCCAGATCCTGCCGCTGCAGACCTTCTGGCCGGCCGAGCCCTATCACCGCGACTACGCCAAGAACAATTCGGTCGAGTACCACCTCTACCGCACCGGCTGCGGCCGGGATCGGCGCCTTGCGCAGGTGTGGGGGAAGTAGGATGCGACCCTCCCCCTGAAGGGGGAGGTGGCCCGAAGGGCCGGAGGGGGAAGGTCCTGCTGAACCGGCGACAGCTCCAGTCCTCGTAATTTCCCCCCTCAGTCGCTCCGCGACAGCTCCCCCTTCAGGGGGAGCATTAAAATTACAGACCTAATCTCTCGACATTCCCTCGCGCGCGTGAAAACGTGGCTGCAACGATAGAGGGAGACGCCGCGCCGATGCTTCGCGCCGCTTTGTTCGCCACCGCCTGCGTGGCCGCCGCTTCCGCAGCCCCCTTCCAGACGGCGATCGCCCAACCTTCTCCGAAGGTCTCGGTCACCATCTACAACAGCAACCTGGCGCTCGTTCAGGACCAGCGGACGATCGACGTCGCCGCCGGCCGCCAGCGGCTGGAGTTCAAGGACGTCTCGGCCGCCATCCGGCCCGAGACCGTCAGCCTGTCCTCGCCCAACCTGGCCGTGGTCGAGCAGAACTTCGACTACGACCTGCTGACCCCCGACAAGCTGATGGAAAAGGCGGTCGGCCGGCAGATCAAAATCATCCGCACCAATCCCGGCGACGGCAAGGAAACCACCGAGACCGCCACCGTCCTGGCCGCCAACGAGGGCGTGGTGCTGAAGATAGGCGACCGCATCGAGGTGCTGCGCGACGACGGCGTGCCCACCCGGGTGATCTTCGACAAGGTGCCCGAGACCCTGCGCGCCCGCCCGACCCTGTCGGTGACGGTCAACGCCGACAGGGCCGGCCCCACGCCGGTGACGCTGAACTACCTGACCTCGGGCCTGTCGTGGTCGGCCGACTATGTCGCCCTGTTCGACGAGAAGAAGGGCGCGCTGGACCTGCAGGGCTGGATCACCCTGCAGAACAACTCCGGCACGGCCTTCGAGAACGCCCAGACCCAACTGGTGGCGGGCAACGTCAACCAGTTCAACGGCGGCGGCTACAACGGCGGCGCGACCTCGGCCGGGACCGAAGGCAGCGACCGCGAGCGCATCGCCGACTACTACATCTATCCCCTGCCCGAGCGGACCACGATCGCCTCCAACCAGAGCAAGCAGGTCGGCTTCCTCAGCGCCCAGGGCGTGGCGGCCAAGAAGGTCTACGAGGTGCGCGAGTACGGCTTCTCCAGCGACGCCAACCCGCAGAAGGCGATCACCGCCATCCAGTTCAGCAATTCGAAGCTCAAGGGCCTGGGCGACCAGCTGCCGGCCGGGACCATGCGCGTCTACATGCGAGACCAGGCCGGCGATCCCAAGTTCATCGGCGAGAACAACATCGGCCACACCTCGGCCGGTTCGGAACTGTCGATCAAGACCGGCGAGGCCTTCGACGTCTCCAGCCAGGCGACCCTGGTCTCGCAGGAGAAGATCTCCAAGACCCGCTCGCGCTACGTCATGAAGTACCTGGTCCGCAACGCGCGCCCCGAGGCGGTGACGGTCGAGCTGCGCCAGGCCGGCCTGTGGCGCGACGGCAAGGTCACCGACGAAAGCCTGCCCAGCCGCCGCATCGACGCCCGCACCCTGGCCTGGAGCGTGCCCGTGCCCGCCAACGGCGAGACCATCCTGACCTTCACGGTGGACAACGGCTGGTGATCCCGAACCCGATCCGCAGGGAACCTCCCCTTGTGGGGGAGGTGTCGCCGAAGGCGACGGTGGGGGGAATGACTGCAGGCCTTGCCACGCCCCCCACCGGTCGCTGCGCGACCGCCTCCCCCACAGGGGGAGGTTCCTGGGTCGTGCGCTCCGCCCTCGTCGCCCTCGCCCTGCTCTGCGCGCCCCTCGCCGCCCCAGGCGCCGCCCGCGCCGACGTCATCGCCTCGCCGGCGCCGGAGGCCGTGGCCGTCACCCTCTATCGCGACGGCCAGGGGCCGGTGCAGAAGCTGTCGCCGTGGGAGCGCCAGCAGGCCTTCGAGAAGGGCCTGGTCATGGTCAGCGAGACCCGCACGGTCGACCTGCCGGCCGGGCGCCACACCCTGCGCTTCGACGGGGTGGCCGAGGGCCTGATCGCGCAGAGCGCGGCCATCGAGGGGCTGCCCTCCGGCGCGGTCGAGCGCAATTACGACTACGCCCTGCTCAGCCCCGGAACCCTGGTCGAGCGCTCGCTGGGCAAGCCGGTGAAGGTGGTCCGCACCAACCGCGAGACCGGCCGCCAGTCCAGCGTCGAGGCCACCCTCGTCCAGGGGCCGTCCGGCCTGATGGTGCGGACCGCCGACGGCGTCGAGGCGCTGGGCTGCTCGGGCGGCGCCGAGCGCCTGGTCTTCGACCGCGCGCCCGACGGCCTGTCCAGCAAGCCCGCCCTGTCGGCCGTGATCGACACGCCCATGGCCGGGCGATACGAACTGACCCTGACCTACCTGGCGATCGGCGTGAACTGGCAGGCCGACTACGTCGCCACCCTGAACCCGGACGGCCAGACGCTGGACCTGCTGGGCTGGCTGACCGTGATGAACAGCTCCGGCTCGACCTTCGCCGACGCCCCCGCCCAGCTGGTGGCCGGCAAACTGTCGCGCGTGCCCACCAGGATCGTCCGCCCGCGCGTGGTTCCCGTGCGTCGCGACTGCTGGCCGATGGACACCACGACCCACGGCGAGGCGGTCGAGATGGACGTCGGCGGCATGCCGGCCATGATGGCCCCGCCGCCCCCGCCGCCCCCTCCGCCACCCCCGCCGCCGGCGCCCGTGGCCATGGGCTACTCGGCCAATCGCGTGGCCCTGGCCGAACAGTCGGACCTGGGCGACTACAAGCTCTACACCCTGCCCGAGCGGGTGACGGTCGCGGCGCGGCAGACCAAGCAGATGGCCTTTCTCGACGAGAAGGGCGTGCGCTACCAGCGCCTCTACGTCGTGCCGGTCTCACCCTGGACCGACTACGCCCAGGAGCAGCAGATCGCCGCGCCGCAGGTCGTGCTGCGCCTGGAGAACAAGAAGACCGAAGGCCTGGGCAAGCCCCTGCCCTCGGGCGCCCTGTCGGTGATGGAGACGGTCGGCGGCGTGCCCGCCTTCGCCGGCGAGCAGGCCGTGCGCGACGTCGCCGTCGGCGAGCCCGCCGACCTGATGATCGGCCGCGGCATGGACGTTCGCGCCCGCCCCCGCCTGGTGGAGGACAAGCGCGCCAACAAGACGATGGTGCGGCGGACCTACGAGGTTGACCTGGCCAACAGCAAGTCGATCCCCGTCACCTTCGAGATCCGCCACGACCCCAGCGTCCAGTTCTTCAAGGTGGTGTCCGAGCCCCTCAAGCACGACATCCGCCAGGGCCAGGTCGCCTGGCGCGTGACGCTGAAGCCGGGYGAGAGCCGGGTCTTCCGCTACGCCGTCCGGCACGCGGGCTGAGGCCACGAAAAGGGCCCCGCTCCGGTCGGAGGGGGCCCTTCTATCCGTCGAGGCCGATCGCCTCAGAACGGCAGGATGTTGCGCTGGCGGCTGTAGGCCAGGTAGCCGATGTTGGCGCCCAGGCGCAGGCCGACGCCCGCGCGGATCGGGGCCAGGACGATGGTGTCGGCCTTCTGATAGTTCACGCCCAGGCCGCCCACGAGATAGGCGCTGCCCTCGACGCCGGGGAAGCGGCGGAAGATGGCGTCCGGGTACTGCAGGTTATAGCAGAGGGTGAAGACGCGGCTGGCGTTGCCGCCCCAGTCCCAGCCCACCGACGGGCCCTGCCAGTACACTTCCTGGGTGGGGCGGTCCTTCATGTAGAGCAGGCCGCGGCCGTAGCGCAGGCCCACGGCGATGGCGCCCGAGCCTTCCTCGCCGGCCACGTAGCCGGTGGGCTGGCCGCGCTCGCGGAAGATCCGCTCGATCGCCGCGCCGGCGCTTTCGGCCGTCACGCCCAGGAAGTCGGACGTGGCGCGGACCATCTCGTCGGCCGAGTAGGTGGCCGCCGCGCCCGTGTCGTAGGCCGGTCCGTTCGGATCGGGATTGCGCGGCTGGGAGGTGCTGGCGCAGGCGCCGAGACCAACGGAGGTCAGGCCCGAGGCCATGCCGGAGAGGATCAGCGAGCGGCGGTCCATGTGTCTTTCTCGCAAGTCTAGAGCGTGACAGCCGAAAGTGTCGGCGGTTTTGGCGACCGCCACGCTCTCATGCTTCATTTAGAGACCGCCTCTCTGCTCCTGGCTGGCCAGGAACAGGCGGGCTCTACGTGTCGACACTGTCACAGGCTTTCATGTCGGGTTTGGGGCGCGTTGCTTAACGGGCGGTTAAGCATGTTGCGCGCACCGGGCCCGCCAGACTCAACGCGCGGTGCGCTCCACAAGGTCCGCCAGGTGCTCGGCCGCGTCGGGCACGGCCACCGAGCGCGCGCCCTTGGCCATGCGGGCCAGGCGGTCGGGGCTCTTGAGCAGGGCGTTCAGGGCGCCGGCCAGGGCGTCGACGGTCAGCTCGTCCTCCAGGCACACGGCCGCGCCGCCCGCCTCTTCCAGGAGCTTGGCGTTGAAGCGCTGGTGATCGTCGGCGGCGATCTTCAGCGGCACCAGGATCGACGGACGGCCGGCCACCGCCAGCTCGCAGCAGGTCGACGAGCCAGCGCGGCCGACGACGATGTGGCTCTGGCGCAGGCGTCCGGCCATGTCGCGGAAGAACGGCGCGACCTCGCAGTCGACCATGGCGTTGCGATAGATCTTGCGAGCGTGCTCCATGCTTTCGGCCCGGGCCTGCTGGAACACCTTCATGCGGCCGCGCATCTCTTCGGGCAGCTTGGCGATGGCCTCGGGCACCAGTTCCGACAGCAGGCGCGCGCCCTGGCTGCCGCCGGTGACGAGAATGCGCAGCTGCACCTCGGGCGGCAGGTAGGCCACCTGCGCCAGGTCGCGGATCTCCGGACGCACCGGGCTGCCGACCACGTGGGCGCGGGCCTTCACGGCCGGCTTGGCCATCTGCAGGGTCGGGAAGGCGCAGGCCACCTCGGTGACGTAGGGGGCCAGGAAGCGGTTCACCCGGCCCAGCACCGCGTTCTGCTCGTGAATGACGGTGGGGCGCTTTTCCAGCAGCGCGGCCAGCAGCGCCGGCAGGGCCGGATAGCCGCCGAAGCCGACCACCACCGACGGGTTCAGCCGCGCGAAGGCCTGCTTGGCCTGCAGCACGCCCTGCGTGACGGCGATACCGGCCTTGATCATGCCGATCGGGTCGCCGGCCTTGGCGGTGGCGGCCGACAGGGCCAGCCGCTCCTGGGCGGGGAACTTGTCGGCGTAGAACGCGCCGCGCTCGTCGGTGGCCAGCACCACGCGCCAGCCGCGGCCGATCAGGGCTTCCGACAGCGCCTGGGCGGGGAACATGTGGCCGCCGGTGCCCCCGGCGGCGACGATCGCCAGCTTGCCGCTCATCACGCCAGATCCGCCGCACGCACGGCGCAAGCCGGGAAGGTGTTACGCAACTGCAGTCTCCCTAACCCCGAGAGCCTTCAGTCGAAGGCGCCGGTCTGGCCGAACGGTCCGCCGCCGCCATAGGACCCGGGCCGCTTGCGCGTCAGCGCCAGCGCCATACCCAGGGTGAGCCCCATGGCCAGCATCGACGAGCCGCCGTAGCTGATGAACGGTAGGGTCATGCCCTTGGTCGGGATCATGTTCAAGTTCACAGCGACATTGATGAACGTCTGCTGGCCCAGGAGGACGAAAAGGCCGGCCGAAGCGACCTGCTCGAAGGGGTCGGCCAGCTTCATCGACTTGTAGAGCCCGCGCACCACGATGAAGGCGAACAGGCTGATCAGGGCCAGCGAGAAGACGAGGCCGTACTCCTCGGCGGCGACCGAATAGATAAAGTCGGTGTGCAGGTCGGGCACGTGGCGCTTCATGACGCCCTCGCCCGGGCCGCGCCCGAACAGGCCGCCGGCGTGGATGGCCTCGGCGGCGCGGGTCACCTGGTGGGTGTCGGCCTGGTCGGGGCTGAGGAACTTCTGCACGCGGGCGTGCACGTGGTCGAACAGGAAGTAGGTCGAGGCCAGGCCGCCCAGCGCCACCGCGCCCAGGCCCATGATCCACGAGATCGGCACCCCGGCCATCCAGAACGCCGCCCCGAAGGCGATGGTGATCAGCACGGTCTGGCCGACGTCGGGCTGCATCAAGAGCAGGGCCACGGCGATGAAATAGAGGCCGAAGGCGATCGACACGCCGGGCACGCCCTCGCCCTTCTGGCCCTCGGCGAACATCCACGAGACCAGGATGATCAGGGCCGGCTTCATGAATTCCGACGGCTGGAAGGTGAAGCCGCCGATCATCAGCCAGCGGGCCGCGCCCTTGGCGCTATGGCCGATGAACGGCAGGGCCGCCATGACGCCGATCGCGACAATGTAGATGAAGAACGCCGCCCGCCGGATGCCCTTGGGGCTGAGCATCGACACCGCCAGCACGATGGTGGCCGCGCCGACGCCGAACACCAGCTGGCGAATGGCGAAGTGGAACTGGTCGTCGATGCCGATCCGCTGGGCCGCGGCCGGGCTGGAGGCGAACGACAGCAGGACGCCCACGGTGACCAGGATCGCGGTCGCGCCCAGCAGCCAGCGATCGGTCGTCCACCACCACACCCCGAGGGGCGAGCGGTCGGTCCGGGCGAAGGCGTGGGCGGTCTGCTGGCGCATGGGGGCGAGAGTCGGGCGTTACGGTTAATCGAGTCTTGCCGCCGGCCGCGACCAAATCACGGCCGGCGCGATTTTTCCCCGCTATTCTACAGGCTTGACCTCAGCCCCGGCGGGCGGCGTGTCGGCCGGACGACCGTACTCCCACGCCCTGGCCAGCGGCAGCACGTGGTCGTGCAGGGCCTGGCCGAAACGGACCGCCTGCATCTGGATTCCGTTGTGGCCGGCGCCCGGCAGCACGACCATGTCCTTGGCCGGCGCGCGCAGGCCGTCGAACCAGGGTCGCACGAAGTCGGGATGGTCGTATTCGCCCTGGATCAGCACCATCGGCAAGGCGAAGTCGCGGCCCAGGGGCGCGGCCTTCCAGGTCTGGTTGGCTTGGTAGACGGCCAGCGACCGCTGGCGGCGGATGATCCTGCCGCCGTCCTTGTGGGTGAGCAGGTCCTTGAGGCTCCAGTCGGGCATGGCCAGCGCCTGGCGATAGAGCTGGCCCTGGCTCTTCCGGGGGCCCTCGGTCGTCAGATAGACCGGCTCGAGGACGTCGATCTCCTTCCAGCGGCCGGGCGGGTCATAGGGCGGCGGGCCGAAGGCGGTCAGCTTGGCCAGCAGTTCGGGATGCCGGCCGCTCTGGGCGACCGTCAGCATGTGGTCGTAGACGTGGCGGTCGCGGGCGTCGTTGTCGACCGCCTGGCCCGTGCCGGCATAGACCGAGAACAGGTCCGGCCGCCGGTGGGCCATGGTCAGGGCCACGCGCGATCCCCACGACCAGCCCAGCAGCGCGATGCGCGGCTTGTGCAGCCGGGTCCGCAAGTGCTCGCTCAGCGCCAGGCCGTCGGCGACGAAGCCGTCCAGGCCCTGGTCGGGATCGATCCGCCCGCCCGCGCGGGCCAGGCTCTTGCCGTGGTCGCGCCGGTCCCAGTGGACGACCGTGAAGTCCTTCTCCCAGCTCGCATAGTCCTCGGCGAACAGCGAGGTCGGCATGCCGCCGCCATGCACGACCAGCAGCACCGGGTTGTCGATGTTCTCGCCCCGGATCACGACCCATTGCTCGCCGCTGGGCAGCTTGATGAAGCCGCTCTCCTGGATCCCGTCCTCGGCGTCGATCCGCAGCCGTTCGGCCGTCTGGTGCTGCACGAACGCCCGCGTCGCCGCCGCGCCCCCGCCCACCGCGATGGCCACGGCCGCCGTCCCGATCGCGCCCCGGCGCAGCCATGTCTTGAGCTTGCTCATGCAGTTGTCCCCGATGTTGAATTTACAGTCGTAAACTGCAACGAGCGAGATAGACTCTACAAGTGTAATTTTCGCCGTCCCCGAGCCCTTCTCCCTGGAGGGAGAAGGTGGCGGCCGAAGGCCGTCGGTTGAGGGGTTAGGGACGGTTGACGGCGTGCCGGTACGACGTCAGGCGCCGTCACCCCTCACCCTCCCAGGCTATCGCCTGGGCCCCTCCCTCTCCCCTCCGGGAGAGGGAGGGGGAGCAAGGCCACTTAAATACCAACGATCTGCGATTGCTGGACGCGACGGCGAAACCGGCGGATGCTGCGCGCTTCACGGTCCAGCTTGGGAGGGCTTGATGACCGCAGTGAACACCCTGTCCGCCGGGGGCAAGACCCCGTGGCACGTCTGGCTGGTCGGCGTGGTCGCCGTCCTGTTCAACGCCATCGGCGTCTTCGACTTCGTGATGAGCATGACCCAAGGCGAGGCCTACATGGCCAGCGCCGGCATGACGGCCGAGCAGATCGCGCACTATCGGCAGATGCCCGCCTGGATGACCGGCGTGTGGGCGATCGGCGTGTTCGGGGCGTTCGGGGCCTCGGTGCTGGTGCTGCTGCGCCGCAAGCTGGCCTTCGGCGTCTTCGCCGTCTCGCTGGCGGCGTTCCTGGTCAGCCTGCTCTACACCTACGCCCTGACCGACGGCGGCAAGGTCATGGGCCAGCAGATGGCGATCACCAGCGCCGTCATCGCCGCCCTGCTGGCGTTCTTCACCTGGTACGCCTGGGCGATGGGGAAACGGGGCGTGTTGAAGTAGGGCGACTGGCCCCATCTTCCCGTCATTCCCGCCCTCGTGGCGGGAAACCCTCTGTCAGCCGCAAGGGCTGGAGGGGCGGCGTGCTCAGCACGCCGCTTGCATCTCATGTGTCAGCGGAACCAGGGGTTCCCGCCACAAGGGCGGGAATGACGGGAGAAAAGGAAGACTAAGCCCGCTTGGCCTTGGGCTTCACCAGGCCGTTGACCGCCGCGCGGAACGCCTCGCCACGGGCTTCGAAGTCGCTGAACTGGTCAAACGAGGCGCAGGCGGGCGAGAGCAGGACGATGGCGTCCTGTCCCGTGGCCGCCGCGTCCGCATGGGCGGCGGCGACGGCGGTTTCGATGTCGCCGCACTGCTTGACCGGGGCCTTGCCGTCTAGGGTCTTGCCGAACGCGTCGGCCGCCTGGCCGATCAGGTAGGCGCAGGCCACCCGCGGGAACAGATCCTGCAGGTCCTCGATGCCGCCGGCCTTGGGCACGCCGCCGGCGATCCAGTAGAACTTGGGATAGCTCGACATCGCCTGGCGGGCGGCGTCGGCGTTGGTGGCCTTGCTGTCGTTGACGAAGGCGACCTTGCCGATCTTGCCGACCGTCTCCATGCGGTGCGCCAGGCCCGGGAAGGTCATCAGGCCCTCGACGGCCTGGACCGGCGGGATGCCGATGGCGATCGCGGCGGCGTAGGCGGCGGCCGCGTTCTGCCAGTTGTGGCGGCCCGGCAGGCTGCGGGCGCGCAGCAGGTCGGCCATCTCGGTGACGCGCTCGCCGGTGGCGTCGTACAGCACGCCCTGCAGGGCGTAGACGCCTCTACCCATCGCTTTGCCGGCGCTGATCGGCCAGATGGTGCGGCGGTTGGCGGCGGTGATCTCGGTGCAGATCTGCTGGCACCAGGGATCGTCGACCCCGATGATCGCCGTGTCGCCCTTGCCCTGGTTGAGGAAGATGCGGCGCTTGGCGGCGATGTAGCCTTCCATCGAGCCGTGACGGTCGATGTGGTCGGGCGACAGGTTCAAGAGCACCGTGGCGTCGGCGTGCAGGCTGGAGGTCAGGTCCAGCTGGTAGCTCGACAGCTCCAGCACGTAGACCGCGCCGCCGTGCATGTCTTCCAGGCCCAGAATGCCGGCGCCGATGTTGCCGCCGACGCGGGTGTCGCGGCCGGCCTGACGGCAGACGTGGCCGATCAGGGCCGTGGTGGTCGACTTGCCGTTGGTGCCGGTGATGGCGATGATCTTCGGCTTCTTGTGCTCGGGCGCGGCGTTGACCGTGCGCGCGAAGAGTTCGACGTCGCCCAGGATCTCGACGCCGGCTTCCTTGGCCTTGTCGACCGTCCAGTGGGGCTTGGGATGGGTCAGCGGCACGCCCGGCGACAGCATCAGGGCGGCAAACTGGCTCCAGTCGGCCGTGGAGAGGTCGACGACCGGCAGGCCCTCGGCGCGCGCGGCCTCGCGGCCGGCTTCCTTCTCGTCCCACAGGGCGACCTTGGCCCCGCCGGCGATCAGGGCGCGCGCGGCCGTCAGGCCGGTGCGGCCCAGGCCGAACACCGCGACCGTCTTGTCCTCGAACCCACGGACCGGGATCATCCTACGCCCTCCCCTTACCGCAGCTTCAGCGTGGCGAGGCCGACGAACGACAGCATCATCGCGACGATCCAGAAACGGACGACGACGGTGCTCTCGGCCCAGCCCAGCTTTTCGAAATGGTGGTGGATCGGCGCCATCAGGAAGATGCGCTTGCCGGTCTTCTTGAAGTAGGCGACCTGGATCATCACCGACAGCGCCTCGGCCACGAACAGGCCGCCAACGATGCCCAGCACCAGTTCGTGCTTGGCGCAGACGGCGATCGAGCCCAGCGCGCCGCCCAGGGCCAGCGAGCCGGTGTCGCCCATGAAGATCTTGGCGGGCGGGGCGTTGTACCAGAGGAAGCCCATGCCGCCGCCGATGATGGCGCCGCACAGCACCGCCAGCTCGCCGACGCTCGGCACGAAGTGCAGGTTCAGATAGTCGGCGAACTTGTAGTTGCCGACGAGGTAGGCGATCAGGCCGAAGGTCGAGGCGGCGAACATCACCGGCACGATGGCCAGGCCGTCCAGGCCGTCGGTCAGGTTCACGGCGTTCGAGAAGCCGGCGATCGTGATCGCGGCGAAGGCCACGTAGAACCAGCCCAGATTGATCACCAGGTTCTTGAGGATCGGGAAGACCAGCGAGGTCTCAAGGCCCGGCGTCATCTGCGACTTCGGGGCGAAGATGATCAGGGCCACGGCCGCCAGGATCGAGACGATGAACTGGGCGACCAGCTTCTGGCCGCTGGAAAGGCCGGCGGTCGTCTGCTTGGTGACCTTGGCGTAGTCGTCCATGAAGCCCAGCACGCCGAAGGCCGCGGTGATGCCCAGCACCACCCAGACGTGGACGTTGCGCAGGTCGGCGAACAGCAGCGAGCCGACGAACAGGCCGGCCAGGATCATGAAGCCGCCCATGGTGGGCGTGCCCGACTTCTCGAGCACGTGGCGCTCGATGCCGTCGGTGCGGATCGGCTGGCCCTTGCCCTGCTTGGCCTTCATCCAGCGGATGAAGCGCGAGCCCATGGCCACGGCCACGATGTAGGCCGTCAGCATCGACATGCCGGTGCGGAAGGTCAGGTACTTGAGCAGGTTCAGGACCGGCACGTGCTCGTGCCCGCCACGCGAGAGCCATTCGTAGAGGAAGTACAGCATCAGACTTGTTCCCGCCGGCCGAGCGCGGACAGGGCGGCGGCGATTGCGCCGGCCCGTGACCCGTTCGACCCCTTCACCATCACCACGTCGCCGGGCTGCATGGCCGCGACGATCTGCTGCGCCAACGCGGGCGCGGCGTCCGCATAGCCGCCTCGGCGCTCCTGCGGAAGCGCGTTCCACAGCGACATCATTAACGGCCCGGCGCAGAACACCAGGTCGATGCCCGCCTCGGCGATCGGCCCGGCCAGCTGCGCATGGAAGCTCGGGCTGTCGGGCCCCAGCTCCAGCATGTCGGTCAGGGCCACGATCCGGCGGCCGGCGACCTTGCGCGCGCCCAGGGTGGCCAGGGCGGCCTGCATCGACACGGGATTGGCGTTGTAGCTCTCGTCGACCAGGGTGAAGGCGCCGCCGTCGATGGCGACCACCTGCTCGGCGCCGCGCCCCTCGATCGGCGCGAACTCGGCCAGCGCCGCCAGGGCCGTGGCGCGGTCGACGCCCAGGGCTTCCAGCATCAAGAGCACGCACAGGCTGTTGGGGCCCCAGTGCACGCCGGTCTGGCGGATCGGGAAGGAAACGGCCTGGCCGTCGAGCTCGGCGACGACGGTCGCGCCGGCGCCCTCGACCACGAAGTCGATGAGGCGGGCGCTGGTCCCGTCACGGCCAAAGCTGCGCACCACGGCGCCAGCCTTCTCGGCCTCGCCCTTCAGCAGGTCGAACCATTGATTGTCGGCGTTCAGCACGGCCACGCCGCCGGGCTCCAGCCCGTCGAAGATCTCGGCCTTCGCCCGGGCCACGCCGATCTCGCCGTCGGCGAAGTTCTCCAGGTGCACCGGGCCGACCGTGGTGATCGCCACCGCGTGCGGACGGATGAACTTCGACAGGGGCGTGATCTCGCCCGAGTGGTTCATGCCCACCTCGAACACCGCCCGCTCGGCGTCCCGCGGCATGCGGGCCAGCGTCAGCGGAACGCCCAGGTGATTGTTGTAGCTCTTCACCGAGGCGTGGGCCTTGCCGGCGCGGCGCAAGCCGGCCTCGACGGCGCGGGTGACGCTGGTCTTGCCGACCGAGCCGGTGACCGCGCCGCGGCGGGTCTGGGGGGCGCGTTCACGAGCGGCGACGCCCAGGGCCTCAAGCGCCTTGAAGGTGTCGGCGACGACGACGGCGGGGGTCGCGACGGCCTGCGAGACCAGGGCGCCGGCCGCGCCCTTCTGCGCCGTCTGGGCGACGAACTCGTGACCGTCGCGCACGCCGGCCAGGGCGACGAACAGGTCGCCCGGCGCGATGCTGCGGCTGTCGATCGACACGCCGGTGGCCGAAAAGTCGCCGGCGACCTGGCCGCCCGTCGCGGCGGCGATCTCCTCAGCCGTCCAGAGGGCTTCAGCCATTGACGGCCTCCAGCGCGCTCAGGGTCTCGGCCACGTCGTCGAAGGGGTGGTTCACGCCAGCCACCAGCTGGCCCTGCTCGTGACCCTTGCCGGCCACGACCAGAACGTCGCCGTCTTCCAGCAGGGCCACGCCCGCGCGGATGGCCTCGCGGCGGTCGCCGATCTCGCGCGCGCCCGGGGCGGCGGCCAGGATGGCGGCGCGGATGCTGGCGGGGTCTTCCGAGCGCGGATTGTCGTCGGTGACGATGGCCACGTCGGCCAGGCGCGCGGCGATCTCGCCCATCTGCGGACGCTTGGTGCGGTCACGGTCGCCGCCGGCGCCGAACACCGCGATCAGCTTGCCGCGCACGTGCGGGCGCAGAGCCTTCAGCACCGTCTCCAGGCCGTCGGGCGTGTGGGCGTAGTCGACATAGGCCTCGCCCTTGCCCGAACCCTTGCCCACGCGCTGCAGCCGGCCGGCCGCGCCCTCCAGCTTTTCCAGGGCGGCGAGCACGGCGTCGAGGTCCTCGCCCGTGGCCAGGACCAGACCCGCGGCGACCAGCACGTTGCTGGCCTGGAAGTCGCCGGCCAGCGGCAGGCGCACTTCGAATTCGCGATCCTGGGCGGCGACCTTCAGCAGCTGGCCCCAGGGGGTCGGCTCGCGCGAGACCAGCTTCAGGCCCTGGCCCTGCTCGCCCACCGACAGGATGGTCTCGCCCGAGGTCACGGCGGCGGCAGCGAAGGCGGGGAAGGCGTCGCTGTCGGCGTTCAGCACGGCGGTCGCGCCGCGCGGCAGCAGGGCTTCGAACAGGCGCAGCTTGGCGGCCCGGTAGCAGCCCATGGTGCCGTGATAGTCGAGGTGGTCCTGGGTAAAGTTGGTGAAGCCGGCGGCGCTGATCTTCAGGCCGTCCAGGCGGCGCTGGTCGATGCCGTGCGACGAGGCCTCGACGGCCAGGTGCGTCACGCCCATACCGGCCAGCTTGGCGGCCATCTCGGCCACATCGGCGGCGTCGGGCGTGGTCAGGCCCGGCGGGGTCAGCTGCTCGTCCGGGACGCCCGGCGCGCTGACGACGACGCCCAGCGTGCCCATGCTGGCGGCCTTCCTGCCCAGCAGGGCCAGGATCTGGCGGGCGAAGCCGGCGACCGAGGTCTTGCCGTTGGTGCCGGTGACCGCGATCACCGTGGCCGGCTGGGCGGCCCAGAACTCGGCCGCGGCCAGGGCGTAGGCGCGGCGGATGTCGCCGGCGTGGGCGGTCGGGACCGGCAGGCCTTGAACGTCGTCGGGAGCAAGGACGGCGGCGGCGCCCGAGGCGATCGCGCCCGGAATGAAGCTGCGACCGTCGACCTTGCTGCCCGGCAGGGCGGCGAACAGGAAGCCTTCACGCACCTTGCGGCTGTCGGCGGTGACGCCGGCGATGGCCGGATCAGCGTCGAACGGACGGTGCAGGATCTGTGAAAGCGTCTTGGTCAAAGTCCCGCCCCTGGCGTGGTGGCTTTCGGCTGGGCGCCGGCGATGATGAGGTCGTTCCGGCGCTGGACGCCGAGGAACGGGGCGATGCGGTCGATGACCCGGCCGGCCGCCGGCGTGGCCACCCAGCCGCCGGTCGAGAAGCCGAAGGTCTTGGCCGTGCCGTGCGGCTCGTCCAGCAGGATCAGGACGAAGTAGCGGTCGGCCTCCAGCGGCCCCTCGGTGGGGAACACCGCGGCGAAGGACGAGACCTGGCGCTGGTGGTTGTAGCCGCGGATCGACGGATCGTACTTCTCGCCGGTGCCGGTCTTGCCGCCGACCGACAGGCCCTTGACGTCGGCCGTCTTGCCGCTGCCGCCGGTGACGTTGGCGCGCATGATCTGCAGCATCTGCTGCGAGGTCTCTTCGGACAGCACGCGCGGGCCTTCCGGGCGCACGCCGGGCGGCAGCTTGCGGATGGTCAGCGGCGGCATGGTGCCGCCGTTCAGCAGCGGGCCGAACGCGCGGGCCAGGGCCAGCGGGCTGACGTTCATGCCGTGGCCGAACGAGGTGGAGGCCACCGCGTCGGTGTCCCACTTCTTCGGCGTCAGCGGACGGGCGGACTCGCGCAGCTCCACCTTGGCCGGCTTGGTCAGACCCAGGTTGTTGTAATACTGGCTCAGGCGCTGGGCGCCCACGCCCTCGGCCAGGCGCGCGGTGCCGATGTTGGACGAGTGCTGGAACACCTCGACCAAGGTCAGGATCTTCCGCGAGGCGTGGTAGTCGTGGATCGTGCGGTAGCCCAGCTTGTAGGGCTCGCGCGCGTCGAAGGTCGAGCTGGGCGTGGCCACGCCCGTATCCAGACCGATGGCGACGGTGAAGGCCTTGAAGGTCGAGCCCATCTCATAGACCGAGGCGGCCGCGCGGTTCAGCTTGGCGTCGTCGCTGGCCTTGCCCGGATCGTTGGGATCGAAGTCCGGATAGCTGGCCAGACCCAGGATCTCGCCGGTGTGCACGTTGGTGACGATACCGACCGCGCCCTTGGGGCCGAACTCCAGCGCGGCCTTGCGCAGCTCGTCCTCGAGGGCGGCCTGGACGCGCAGGTCGATCGACAGGGCCAGAGGGGCCGCGCCCTCGCCCTTGGCGGCCGCGGCGTGGATATCGTCGTTCAGCGCGCCTTCGGCGCCGGCCAGGCCCTTGCCGCCCGCGTCGACGAAGCCGACGAAGTGCGCGGCCGAGACGCCCAGCGGATAGACGCGGCGGGCCTGCTCCTCGAACTCCACGCCCGGCAGGCCCAGGTTGAAGATGGCGTCCTTCTGGGCCGGGTCGAGACCGCCCAGCAGGAAGGTGCGGCGATCGCCGAAGATGGCCTTGTCCAGGCGCTTGGCCGGCACCTGCGGCAGGGCCTTGCCCAGGGCGGCGCGCGTGGCCTTGGCGTCCCACACTTCCTTGGGGTCGATGTAGAGCGCGTAGTGGGTCAGGTCGACGGCCAGCAGCTTGCCCTCGCGGTCGACGAGGTCGCCGCGCGCGCCCTCCATGGCCGCCAGGAAGCCGCCGTTCTTGCCGGCGCTGGAGAACACGGCCGCCCAGGTGGCGCCGACGGCCAGCACCATGAAGGCGCAGGCGAACAGGGCCAGGACGAAGAAGATGCGGATGCTGGTGTCGTCTTCCGGCTTGGCCGCGGCGCGCGAGCGCTCGAAGGCGTGCTCCAGGCGCCAGACGCGCTCGATCAGCCAGCGCCAGGCCGGACCGCCGCCGTGGGGAACCAGGTTGGCCAGGCTCATCGCGGCGCCTCCTCGGCGCCGGCGCTGACGCCGTCGGGGGCGTCGGCGGCGGCCAGGGCCGGATCGGCCGCGGCGGCGACCGGCGGAGCGGGCGGCTTGGAGGCCGGAACCGGCTTGCGGGCGACGTCGATCAGCGCGTCCTCGCTGGTCTCGCGCTCGGGCGAGATCGGGGCCAGCTGGGCGGCCTGGGCCAGCGATTCAATGCGGCGCGGCTGCTCCAGGTGGGCGACCTCGGCCTGCAGCAGGCGCACCTTGATGCGCTCTTCCTCGATCTGGCGCTCGACCGAAGCGATCTCGGCCCGCTCGCGACCGGCGAAGGCCTTGGCCATGTAGACGCCCAGCACCAGGGTCAGCAGCACGCCGACGCCGACGATGTCGACGACGCGGAAGCCGCGCACGCGGCGGTGGAAGACCTCCGAGATCCTCATGCCGAGGCCTTCCACACGGGGGCCTCGGTGCGGATGGCCGCGCGCAGCTTGGACGAGCGGGCGCGCGGATTGACGGCCAGTTCCTCCTCGCCCGGCGCGATGGCCTTGGTCGAGATCAGGCTGAAGCTGGGGGGCGCGCCCTGGGCGGTCGGCGGCGCATGGCGCGAGCCGCCCGGCGTGCGCCCGGCGCGCTCGGCCAGGAAATTCTTGACGATGCGGTCTTCCAGCGAATGGAAGGTGACCACGGCCAAGCGGCCGCCCGGCTTCAGCACGGCCTCAGCGGCGGCGAGCCCCGCCTCCAGCTCGCCCAGCTCGTCGTTGACGGCGATGCGCAGACCCTGGAACGAGCGGGTGGCCGGATGCACCTTGGCGCCCTTGCGACCGCCCAGCGACCGCTCGATCACCTCGGCCAGATCCAGCGTGCGGGTGAACGGCTTTTCGGCGCGGCGCTTGACGATGAAGCTGGCCACGCGGCGCGAGGCGTGCTCCTCGCCGTAGACATAGAGGATGCGGGCCAGTTCGGTCTGGTCCAGGGTGTTGACCAGATCGGCCGCCGTTGGGCCGTCGTCGCCCATGCGCATGTCCAGGGGACCGTCGCGCATGAAGGAGAAGCCGCGCTCGGCTTCGTCGAGCTGCATGGAAGACACGCCAAGATCCAGGGTTACGCCGTCCACCGACGCAGGCCCAAAATAGGCGGTGATTTGCGAGAAACGGTCCTGAATCAGCCGAAAGCGACCATCCGCCGCGGGAAGATCGCCGGTGAAGCGCTGCACCGTCGGATCGCGGTCAAAGGCCGTGACCGACGCGCCCGAACCCAGGATCGCGCGGGTGTAGCCGCCGGCGCCGAAGGTGCCGTCCAGGATCATGTCGCCCGGCTTGGCGTCGAGCGCGGCGACCACTTCGCTCAGCAGGACCGAGATGTGCGGAGCGGCGCTCATGCGGCGCCTCCCAGGCGCGCTGTGCGCTGCTGGGCGCGCAGCGCGGCCAGGCCGTCGCGGGCCAGTTCGCGCTGGGCGGCGCGGTGGGCCTGGAAGGCGTCGCGCGACCAGATCTGGAAGCGCTCGCCCAGACCCACGATCGTCACCTCGTCGGTGAGGCCGAACATGTCGCACAGCACGTCGGGCAGGGTGATGCGGCCGGCGGTGTCGAACGACAGGCGGGCCATGCCGCCCAGGACGCTGGTCTCCAGCGCCGAGCGCACCGGATCACCGAAGGGCAGCTCGTCGATCACCGCCTGATAGCGGTCGAACAGGGCCTTGCCGCCGGCTTCCAGGCAGTCGGCCTCGATCGAGGGGAAACAGAAGATGCCGTCGAAGGGGCCCGAGACGGCGGCGCGGAACTCCTGCGGCACCACGAGGCGCCGCTTGCTGTCCAGCTGCTTCTCGAACGTCGAGAGGAACACCCCGCCAACCCTTGCCCAAAACACGGTCGCCCCAGCACGAGTCCGACCGGCCTGAATGGGTTAACATGGGATGAAGTGGGAAACAATGACACCAGGGGCCATTTCGCCAGGAATTCAAAGGGGCTAGCGGTAATATCAGACCGCTTCGAAAGGTTAATTTCGGAACATACAGACAACTGAATTTCTATCCACAGACTCGCACACAGACGCATCCCATCCCGGCCCATTTCGGTGGGCCTTGGGGCGCTTGGGGTTGCGGAAAGTTTGATGGACCAGACGGCCTGTAAGCCGGGTTCTGTGCCGCCCCTGTGAACAGGGACGCGACGATCATTCCTCTTGGCCGCCCATTGCTGGACGACTCTCGCGACCAACCCGGATCCTCTCGGCCAGTGACGACCTAGCCGGCAAGCCGGCGCGGGATCCCTATTCGGTCTTGCTCCAGGCGGGGCTTGCCATGCCGTCCCTGTCGCCAGGTCCGCGGTGGGCTCTTACCCCACCCTTTCACCCTTCCCGCCCCGTAGGGAGGAGGTTTGCTTTCTGTGGCGCTTTCCCTGGGATCGCTCCCGGTGGGCGTTACCCACCGCCTTGTCACCGTGGAGCCCGGACTTTCCTCGACTCCCCGAAGGGATACCGCGATCGCCCGGCCATCTGGTCCGCGCGCTGTTTGCGCCGGGGAACGGCGAAGGTCAATGACGGATCATTGCCTCCCCTCATATCCCGTCATTCCCGCCCTCGTGGCGGGAAACCCTGGTTCCGCTTGTGCGAGAAGCGCAGCGGACTGCTCAGCAGTCCGCCCCATCCGCCCTTACGGCTGATAGAGAGCTTCCCGCCACAAGGGCGGGAATGACGGGCTTTCTGGGAAAGACCGAGCCTCAGCCCTCGCCGCGCATCCACGCCGCCACCGGGTGGTCGCCCAGCGCCTCGATCACGCCCGCGCGTTCGGCCTCGCGCTTGTTCTGGCCCAGCTTGAACGTGCCTTCCAGACGCTCGACATGCAGCCGGGCGCCGACGATGCCGCCCAGCATGGCTTCGAACCTGGCCGGGGTCATCTTGCGCCGCGTCCATATCGGTTTGGGCAGCAGGCGCGTCTCTTCCTGGACCGACAGGTCGTCGAGCAGGGCGATCGTCTCGGCCTCCGACAGCGGCGTGACGAAGCCCTCGGCCTCGACGGAGACATAGTTCCAGCTCGGGACCTGATCATCGGTCCCATACCAGTCGGGACTGACATAGGCCTGCGGGCCGGTGGCCAGGGCGATGGCCGAAAAACCCGTCACCACCGCTCCGGCCACGGCGTTCATCCGCGACACGTGGAAATCCAGAAACAGGCCATCGGCGCCGAGGTCGCGCACGACCACCGGCGTCTGGGCCACGAACGGCCGGCCGCCGACGCTGGCGCACAGCGTCACGAACGGATGCCCGGCGAAGAAGGCGAGCAGGCGCGCGCGGTCCTCGACATGAAAGGCCCTGGCCGGATGCATCAGGCGCCCGCCGCCGCCCGCAGCAGGGCCACCAGGCGCGCGCGGGTCTCGCCGTCGGCCACGCCGTCGAAGCGGCTCTGCAGCCAGTGGCGCTGGAAGGCGCCGACCACCGTCTCGGTCCACTCGTCGTACTGGCCCGAGGGCGCGCAGTCGAAGCCCAGGCGGGTCAAACCGGCCTGGAGCGCGAAGACGCCGGTCCCCTCCTCGCCCCGGCCCAGCGGCGCGCCCGGCGAGGACGGCGGCTCGACCCACAGGCCATGGCCGCTTTCCGCCAGGCGCTTCCACGGAAACAGCTCGCCCGGATCGATCTTGCGGGCCGGCGCCACGTCGGAATGGCCGATGATGCGGTCGTCGTCGATGGTCCAGCGCGAGCGGATGTCGGCCAGCAGGTTGATCACCGAGGCGATCTGGGCGTCGGGAAAGGCGCGATAACCGAACTCGTGGCCCGGATTGACGATCTCGATGCCGATCGAGGACGAGTTGATGTCGCGCACGCCCTTCCAGAAGGCCGCGCCGGCGTGCCAGGCCCGCCGCTCCTCGGCGACCAGGCGAAACACCCGGCCGTCCTCCTCGACCACGTAGTGGGCGCTGACCTTGGCCTCGGGATCACGCAGGCGCTCGATGGCCGCCTCGCCGCTCTCCATGCCGGTGTAGTGCAGCACGACGGTGTCGGGCACGGCCTTGCGGGCGTCGAAGTTCGGCGACGGGGCCTCGACGATGGTCATTGCGAGCGGTCCTTGAGAAACATCAGAAGCGGCGTCACCTGGTTGCGGCGCAGGGCCACGATCAGCACGCCGGCGAGAGCCAAAGCCGCGCCCAGGCCCATGCGCAGGTCGAAATGGTCATGGGTGATGGCGACGCCCAGACCGATGGTCATCAGCGGCGTCATCAGGGTGAGCGGAGCGATCAGGTTGGCCTCGTAGCGCTGGATCAGCCCGTAATAGCCGGTGTGGGCGATCACCGACACCACCAGCGCCGAATAGGCCACCGCGGCCACGAACGGCCAGCCGGCCTCGAACGCCTTGTCGCCGGCGCCCGGCTCCAACGCCAGGCTGGCGGCGGCCAGCAGCCACACCGAGGTGAAGCCCACCCAGGCCTGCAGCTGCAGCGGCTTGACCCGCTGGATCTGCTTCATCATCACCGCCCCCAGCGAGCCGGCCAGGGCCGAGGCCACGACCAGCCACAAGCCCATCGACAGCGAAAAGCCGTGCGGGTTCCAGATCACGATCAACGCGCCCGCCAGGGTCAGGGCGATGCCGACGCCGCGCCGCCAGTGGATCTTCTCGCCCAGCATCAGCACCGACAGCAGGGTGGTGAACGGCACGCCCGCCTGCACCACCACCGCCGCGGCCGACGGCGAGGCGGTCTTGAACCCCATGAACAGCAAGGCGAAACCGCCCGCCCCCATCAGCACGCCGACCACCAGCATCCGCCAGGTGGGCCGGGGCGCGGGCAAGAGCCAGGGCAGGGTCACCGCCGCGACCAGCGCGAAACGCACCGCCGCGTAGAACAGCGGCGGCACGCCCCAGTGGGCGACCACGATCTTGGAGACGATGTTGTTGCTGGCCCAGATCAGGCAGATCAGCACCAACAGGCCGAAGTCGCGTAGGGACATGCCCCTCGCATACTTGGCGCCGAGGACCATGCGCAATGAAAACCGACGTCGCCGGACGCGCCGCAATTGACGTCGGGTACAAACGGTCGTTTTCTGCGGTGAACAGCGTTCACTTAAAACAGGATCCGGGCTCACCGGACCAGCGGGGACGGAGACGCGCATGACCACCGAGTACTTCGACGTCCTGATCGTCGGCGCGGGCCTGTCGGGCGTCGGCGCGGCGCATCACCTGACGCGGCGCTGCCCGGGCAAAACCTACGCCATTCTCGAAGCCCGCGACGCCATCGGCGGCACCTGGGACCTCTTCCGCTATCCGGGCATCCGCTCGGACAGCGACATGTACACCCTGGGCTACGCCTTCAAGCCGTGGCGGCAGGCCAAGGCCATCGCCGACGGCCCCTCGATCCTGAACTACGTGCGCGAGACCGCGACCGAGGCCGGCGTCGACGAGCACATCCGCTTCCGCCACAAGGTGCGCAGCGCCGCGTGGAGCTCCGAGACCGCCAGCTGGACGGTGCAGGCCGAGCGGGTCGACACCGGCGAGACGGTCGAGATCGCCTGCGGCTTCCTCTACATGTGCGCCGGCTACTACGCCTACGACGCCGGCTACACGCCCGACTTCGAGGGGACCGAGCGCTTCAAGGGGACGATCGTCCACCCCCAGCACTGGCCCGAAGACCTCGACTATGCCGGCAAGAGGGTGGTGGTGATCGGCAGCGGCGCCACGGCGGTGACCATCGTGCCGGAGATGGCCAAGACCGCCGCCCACGTCACCATGCTGCAGCGCTCGCCGACCTACGTGGTCTCGCGCCCGGCGGAAGACGGCCTGGCCAACTGGATGCGAGCCAAGCTTCCGGCCATGACCGCCTACGGCGTCACCCGCTGGAAGAACGTGCTGATCACCATGCTGTTCTTCAACCTGGCCCGGAAGAAGCCCGAGAAGACCAAAGAACGATTGATAAGCCTGGTCCGCGACCAGCTGCCCAAGGACTACGACGTCGAGACCCACTTCACGCCGCGCTACAATCCCTGGGACCAGCGGCTGTGCCTGGTGCCCGACGCCGACCTGTTCGACTCGATCAGGAACGGCTCGGCCTCGGTGGTCACCGACCACATCGAGACCTTCACCGAGGACGGCCTCAAGCTGAAGTCGGGCAGGACGCTGGAGGCCGACATCGTCGTCACCGCCACGGGCCTGCGGATGCAGCTCCTGAGCGGCATGGAGGTGGTGGTCGACGGCCGCTCCGTCGATCTGGCCAAGGGCTTCAGCTACAAGGGCATGATGTTCAGCGACGTGCCGAACATGGCCTCGGCCTTCGGCTACACCAACGCCTCGTGGACGCTGAAGGCCGACCTGACCAGCGAGTATGTCTGCCGGCTGCTGAACCACATGGATCGGGCGGGCATGGACATCTGCATGCCCCACCTGGACCAGCCCGACATGGCCGCGGTTCCCTGGCTCGACTTCTCGTCGGGCTACGTGCAACGGGTGATGGACAAGTTCCCCAAGCAGGGGACCAAGGCGCCGTGGAAGGTGCACCAGAACTACGCGCTGGACCTGGCGGCCCTGCGCCTGGGCAAGCTGGACGACGGCGTCATGCGGTTCTGGCGCAAGCGGGCCAGGGCGGCGGCCTGACGGCCGCCGCCGCGCACGTCAATTGATCGAGATCGGCGTGCTCGAGGTCACCCCGAAGTGGCCCATGGTTCCGTAATAGCCGAGCAGCGTGAAGAAGACGCCGCCGCTGGCGTAGCCGCCCGAGCCATTGGTCCAGTAGACCTCGAGGGTCTGCTTGCCGGTTGGATAGGCCGGAGCGAGCAGCATCTCGAAATCATCGATGTAGAGCCTGTCGGGGGCGACCCGGACGTTCCACGGCGCGCCGGTGAAGCTGACCTGCTCACAGCCATAGCCGCCGGTGACGACGGCGCTGGAGACGGTCGCCGAGGTTCCGCCCGCCGGCACGTCGAAGGTCATGGTGAAGTTGCAGGAGGCCCAGGCTTCGATGTTCATCACGCCCTCGACCGTGAAGGTGGTCGGATTGGGCGTGATCACCTGGGCCTGAGCACTGGCGGCGAACAGCGCGCCCGCCATCAGGACGGGTGCGAACAAGCGCGAGATCAAGGACATTGATACCTCCCTAGTGGTTGTTTGTTATGCACAACCATCAGTACAATTCACATCGATGTAAATCAATGCCGCGAATGGCGCGGGAGCGCATGGAACCCAAGGTCCAGCTTGCCGTTCCTGATCGGCGTTCATCACCCTATGATGGGCGCGAAGCAGTGGAGCGGGGTGTCATGCGGGCGGTTCTGACGAAGATTGCGATCCTGGGCGCGGCGGCGTCCCTGGCGACCGGTTGCGCGACGGCCCAGCCGGCCTATCCGGCCAAGCCGGCCCAATCGACCATCGCCAGCAAGCCTCCGCCGCCCCCCGCCAAGGACTCCGACGGCGACGGCCGGCCCGACGGCTGGCGCGAGAAGTCGATGGAGATCGGCACCCAGCCGGCCCGCGACGTCGGCCTGTCGAAGAAGAAGATTCCACCGGTGCTGGAAGAGGCCCTGGCCGATCCCTACAGCCTCAAGGGCCTGAAGACCTGCGCCAAGCTGGTGACCGAGATCCAGCGGCTGAACGACGTGCTGGGCCCCGACTACCAGACCGGCAACGAGTACACCGAGAACCGCACCGGCAAGCTGGCCGAGGCCGGCGGCAAGGCGATCGTCAACTCGATCATCCCGTTCCGCAGCCTGGTGCGCGAGATCTCCGGCGCCGCCCCGGCCGACCGCCACCTGGAAGCCCTCGGCGACGCGGGCCTGGCCCGCCGCGGCTTCCTGCGCGGCGTGCACCAGAAGCAGGGCTGCAAGCAGCGGTTCTAGGCCAGAAGACCATCCCCCAGAAGGGGGAGGGTCTAGTCACGTCAACCGATAGCCCTTGGCCTCGATCACCGGCGGCAGGTCCTCGCGGCCCAGCGAGAACAGCAGGTCGCGCTCGACGGTGCGGACCATGGCGTCCAGCGGCAGGTCGTTGTCCTCCAGGCCGAACGGGTCTTCCAGCTGGTCGCCCAAAGCGTCGAGGCCGAAGAAGGTGTAGCCGATCAGCAGCACCAGGGCCGGCGTCCACCAGCCCAGCGCATGGGCCAGGGCGAACGGCAGCAGCAGGCAGAAGACGTGCGCCGTTCGGTGCAGCATCAGCGAATATGAGAAGGGCGAGGGCGTGGCCTTGATCCGCTCGCACGCCGCCTGGACGTGGCTGAGCTCGGTCAGCCGGCCCTCCAGAACCGACAGGTGGATCGCGGTCAACGCGCCCTGCCTTTCCAGCCGCGCGCAGTCGGCGCCGACCGCGGCCAGCGCCGCGTCGGTCGGGTTGGGCGCGGCGGCCAGGCCGGGAACCTCGCGCCAGCGCGCGATGGC
>NZ_JBFTJR010000027.1:0-62873 GCF_056395525.1 Caulobacter sp. 10L414 | reverse complement strand
GTCGCTTCGCGACAGCTCCCCCAGAGGGGGAGCATCAGTTCGTTCAAGCCGCCTTGCGACGGCCCAGCATCAGGGTGCCGAGGATCGAGCCGAGGGTGGACGGCAGGTCCTTGCGGGCGGTGACGCGGTCGACCATGCCCTTTTCGACGAGGTATTCCGAGCGCTGGAAGCCCGGCGGCAGGGTCTCGCGGATGGTCTGCTCGATGACGCGCGGACCGGCAAAGCCGATCAGGGCGCCCGGCTCGGCCAGGTGCACATCGCCCAGCATGGCGTAGGAGGCGGTGACGCCGCCGGTGGTCGGGTCGGTGAGGACCACGACATAGGGCAGGGCCGCGTCGTTCAGTTCGTTGATGGCCAGGGTGGTGCGGGCCATCTGCATCAGCGACAGGGCGCCTTCCTGCATGCGCGCGCCGCCGGCGGCGGTGAAGGCGACCAGCGGAACCTGACGCTGCAGGGCGGCCTTGGCGGCGGCGATGAAGCCTTCACCGGCGGCCATGCCGAGCGAACCGCCCATGAAGGCGAAGTCCTGGACCAGGACGACGGCGTCGACGCCGGCGATCTTGCCGTAGCCGATGGCCATGGCGTCCTGTTCGCCGGTGCTCTTGCGAGCCGCGGCCAGGCGATCCTTGTAGGGCTTGCCGTCCGAGAACTTCAGCGGGTCCTCGACCACCGACGGGGTCGGCAGGGCCTCGTACTGGCCCTCGTCGAAGGTGAACTTGAAGCGCGCCTCGGGACCGATGCGCATGTGGCGTCCGGCCGGGGTGACCCACAGGGCCGCCTCCAGGTCGGAGCGGTAGATCATCTCGCCCGTGTCGGGGCACTTGACCCAGAGGTTCTCGGGCGTCTCGCGCTTGGCGAAGGCCCCGCGCACGCCGGGGGCGATACGCGACAGCCAGCCGCCTCGGCGGTCGGTCGAGCTCTTGGTCTTGTCGCCCTTCTTGGGGCCTTGGGGTTCAGCCATCGCCATAGCCTTACAGCCTCACACCGTCTCTTGTCGCGCGGATCGCACAGCCTTAGCCAGCTCCGACGCCTTGGAAAGAACCTTTTGGGTCACGTTTTCGTTCAGCTTGCCCGCTGATTCAATTTCATCCACCAGCGCCGAGCCCACGACGGCGGCGTCGGCGACGCGGGCCACCTCGGCGGCGCGCTCGGGCGTGCGGATGCCAAAGCCAACCGCCACAGGCAGTTGCGCGGCCGCGCGCAGGCGCTCGACGGCGGGCGCAACGGCGTCGGCGTCGGCTTCCTTGACGCCGGTCACGCCGGCCACCGACACGTAGTAGACGAAGCCCGAGGTGCGGCGCACGACGGCCGGAAGGCGCTTTTCGTCGGTCGTCGGCGAGGCCAGGCGAATCAGCGAGATGCCTTCGGCCTCCAGCGCGTCGCTCAGCGGATCGGCTTCTTCCGGCGGGCAGTCGACGACGATCAGGCCGTCGACGCCGGCTTGCGCCGCGGCCTTGGCGAAGACGTCGAAGCCCTTGTTCACCAGCGGGTTCAGGTAGCCCATCAGGATCAGCGGGGTGTCCTGGTCGCCTTCGCGGAAGGCGCGGGCCAGCTCCAGCGTGCCGTTCAGGGTCATCTTGCCGGCCAGGGCGCGCTGGCTGGCGCGCTGGATGGTCGGGCCCTCGGCCATCGGGTCCGAGAACGGGAAGCCCAGCTCGATCAGGTCGGCGCCGGCGGCCGGCAGGCCTTTCAGGATCTCAAGGGCGGTCGCGGCGTCGGGATCGCCGGCCATCACATAGGCGACGAAGCCGGCGCGGTTCTCTGCCTTCAGCGCCGCGAAGCGGCGATCGATGCGGTCTTTGGTCATGGCCAGGTGCTGATCTCGGCTTCGAAACTGATCCAGCCCTTGTGCATCGCAAAGCCCAGCGCGCCACCCCCGAGGAGCAGCGCGAGGCCGATGCAGACGAGCCAGTTCCGGGTGGTTTCTTGCATCAGTTAGATCGAGCGGCCGAGCGCGTCGGCCACGGTGAAGATGTCCTTGTCGCCACGGCCCGACAGGCACATGACGATCACGCCGCCCTCGCCGATCTCCTTGGCCAGCTGCGGCAGCTTGGCGAGCGCGTGGGCGCTTTCCAGCGCGGGGATGATGCCCTCGAGCTCGGCGCACAGCTGGAAGGCCTTCAGCGCCTCGTCGTCGGTGCAGGTCAGGTACTGGGCCCGGCCGATGTCGTGCAGGAACGAGTGCTCCGGACCGATGCCCGGATAGTCGAGGCCGGCGCTGATCGAGTGGGCGTCGAGGATCTGGCCGTCGTCGTCCTGCAGCAGATAGGTGCGGTTGCCGTGCAGCACGCCCGGACGCCCGCCGGTCAGCGAGGCGGCGTGCTTGTCGGTGTCCAGGCCGTGGCCAGAGGCTTCCACGCCGTAGATCTTCACGCTCTCGTCGCCGAGGAACGGGTGGAACATGCCGATGGCGTTGCTGCCGCCCCCGACGCAGGCGACGACGGCGTCAGGCAAACGGCCTTCCAGTTCCTGGATCTGCTCGCGGGTCTCGTTCCCGATCACCGCCTGGAAATCCCGGACCATGGCCGGATAGGGGTGCGGGCCGGCGGCGGTGCCGATCAGGTAGTAGGTGTCTTCGACGTTGGTGACCCAGTCGCGCATGGCCTCGTTCATGGCGTCCTTGAGGGTCGCGGCCCCCGAGGTCACCGGACGCACTTCGGCGCCCAGGAGGTTCATGCGGAAGACGTTGGGCTTCTGCCGGGCGACGTCGACGGCGCCCATGTAGACGATGCAGGGCAGGCCGAAGCGCGCCGACACGGTCGCGCTCGCCACGCCGTGCTGGCCGGCGCCGGTCTCGGCGATGATCCGGGTCTTGCCCATGCGCTGGGCCAGCAGGATCTGGCCCATGCAGTTGTTGATCTTGTGCGCGCCGGTGTGGTTCAGCTCTTCGCGCTTGAAGTAGATCTTGGCGCCGCCGAAATGGCGGGTCAGGCGCTCGGCGAAATAGAGCGGGCTGGGTCGGCCGACATAGTGGGTCAGGTAGCCGCGCAGTTCGGCCTGGAAGGCCGGGTCGTTCTTGGCTTCCTGATAGGCCTTGTCCAGCTCCAGCACGAGCGGCATCAGGGTTTCGGCCACGTACAGGCCGCCGAACTCGCCGAAGCGCCCCTTGGCGTCGGGATAGGCGGACCAGTCATTGGGCCGATCAGAAGCTTGGGCAGGAGCGTTCACGGGCGTTTCCAGTTAGGTCAGGCGCGTTTGACGGCGTCTAGAAACGCCGTGATCAGAGCCGGGTCCTTTAGGCCCGGACCGCGTTCCACGCCAGAGGAAACGTCCACCAGCGGGGCGCCGGAGGCGGCCACGGCGGCGCCCACGTTCCACGGATCGAGACCGCCCGCGAGGAAATGCGGGCGAGAAAATCGCCGGCCTTCCAGCAGGCTCCAGTCGAACCTTGCGCCGGTGCCGCCGGGCAGGGCGGATCCTTCCACCGGCCGGGCGTCGAAAAGAAACTGCTCGGCGACGGTCTCGTAGGCCCTGGCCTGGTCGACGTCGGCGGAACTGGAGACCGAGAAGGCCTTGATGACGCCGACGCCGCTGCGGGCCGCGATCTCGCGCACGCGGCTGGGTGTCTCCTTGCCGTGCACCTGGATGAGGTCGGGGCGCATGGTGGCCATCAGCCGGTCGATCAAGGCGTCGTCGGGATCGACGGTTACGGCCACGGTCTGCACGCCGCGTCCGCGCCCAAAATCACTCTTTAGGGGCTCCACGAGCCGCTGGGCGGCTTCGGGCTCGACGTTGCKGGGGCTCTTGGCGAAGAAGACGAAGCCCAGATAGGCCGCGCCGCCGTCGAAGGCGGTCTTCACCGTCTCCGGCGTCGAGAGCCCGCAGATCTTGGCCTTGGTGGTCATCGGGGGGAGTTACGGTGCGTAAGCCCGCCGCGCAACCCCCGCCGGGCCTCACTGCAGGGTGAAGACCCCGTTGACCGCCTTCCACTCGGTCGGACCGATCAGCCGGTCGTGGGCCACCTGCACCGAGTGCAGCACCCCGTCGAGCTCGCGGCTCCAGAAGTCGAGGAAGCCCTTCAGGGTGGGGAACTTCGGGGCCAGGTCGTACTCCTGCCAGACATAGAGCTGCAGCAGGTGCGGGTGGTCGGGCAGGTGGTAGCAGATGTTGGCCGTGGTCAGGCCGTAGCCCAGCATCTGCAGTTCGAACGCGCGGGAAGTCATCGAGAGCGACCTTTCGACAACGGTTAAGCGTCACCGAAAAACCGTCCGCCCAAGGCCTGAGTCGCTCAAGAGGGCAGGGCGTCGCACCCAGAAATCCTTCTCCCCTTGCCTCTTCTCCCGTCATTCCCGCCCTTGTGGCGGGAACCCCTGTGTCCGCTCGCACATGAGGCGCCAGCGGATCGCTGGCGATCCGCCGCAATCGCCCTTGCGGCTAAAAGAGGGATCCCCGCCACAGGGGCGGGAATGACGGGCTGAAAAGTTCAGATCAGTCCCGCACCAGGCCGCCGTCGACCACCAGGTTCTGGCCGGTGACCGCGCGGCTCCAGGGGCTGGCGAAGAACAGCACCGCGTCGGCGAACTCGGCCGGCGTGGTGACCGAGCGCAGCGGGGTCATGCCGGCGATCAGGTCGAAGACCGGCTCGGGCGTGGCGGCGCTGGCGCCGGTGACGCGCAGGAGGCCGCCCGAGACCATGTTGACGGTGATGCCGGCGGGGCCCAGGTCGCCGCAGGCCGTGCGGGTCAGCGACAGCAGGGCGGCCTTGACGGCGGTGTAGTCGTGATAGGGCACGACCGGGTTCTGGAAGAGGTTGGTGCCGACGTTGATCACGCGGCCGAAGCCGGCTTCGGCCATGTCGGGGGCGGCGGCCTGGATGACGTTCAGCGCGCCCTTCAGCACCGTCGTGTTCTGCTTTTCGAAGTCCTCCCAGGCGATGTTGGCCAGATGCGCGCGGGCTTCGCCGTTGAAGCTGTAGTCGAGGGCGTTGTTGACCACGGTGGTCACGGGCGAGCCGAAGGCGGCCTTGGCGGCGGCCAGCATGGCCTCGACGGCGGCGCGGTCGGCGACGTCGGCCTGGACGGCGATGGCGCGCTCGGGGCCGCCCAGCTCGGCGGCCAGGGCCTGGGCGGCGTCCTTGCTGGCGCGGTAGTTGACGACGACGCGGGCGCCGTGGCGGGAAAAGGCGCGGGCGATCTCGGCTCCCAGGCCCCGGCCGGCGCCGGTGACGAGGACGATCTGGTCGGACAGCTGCATAGATAGAGACTCCAAAATTCCTGGTTGGCGCGTGCCGGCCCGGCCGCGCTCTTAGCGCCGTTCGTCCAGGCTGGCGACGACGCCGAGCTCGGGCGAGGGCGGGGTGGGCGCGGGCGCCACGGCCTCCAGCCGGCAGACCAGGCCCTCGGGCCGCCAGTCCATGCGCGCCTGGCCGCGCAGTTCGCCGCGCAGGCTGCGCTCGATCAGCCGCGAGCCGAAGCCGCGCCGGGTGGGGCTGGCCTCGACGCTCGGCCCGCCGGTCTCGGTCCAGGTCAGCGACAGGGCGCGGGTGACCGGATCGAAGGCCCATTCCACCGCCACCGACCCGTCGAGGTTCGACAGCGCCCCGTACTTCAGGGCGTTGGTCGCCAGCTCGTGGAAGATCAGCGACATGGTCAGGGCCCCGCCGGGCGGCAGGAAGCAGGGCGGACCCTCGACCCGCACCCGGCCCGCGGCGGCGGCGAACGGCGCCAGCGCCCGCTGGGCCACCTCGCACAGGTCCGCCCCGTGCCAGCTTTCGCGGGTCAGCACGTCGTGGGCCAGCGACAGGCCCAGAAGGCGCGACTCGAACTTCTCGAAGGCGGTGACCGGGTCGGGCTCGTTGCGCAGGGTCTGGGCGGCCATCGACTGGACGGTGGCCAGGGTGTTCTTCACGCGGTGGTTCAGCTCGTTGATCAGCAGGCGCAGCTGGCCCTGGTGGCGTTCCTGCTCGGCCTCGACCGCCTTGCGGGCGGTGATGTCGGCGATGATCGCCACCAGATAGGGCGCCTGGCCGCTGGGCTGCACGCGCGAGACGTTCAGCCGGATCCACAGCCGCGCGCCGTCGCCGGCCCGCAGGCGGCGCTCGGCGGCGTAGGTGTCGGTGCGCCCGGCCAGCAGCGAGCGCGTCTGACCCTGCGCGCCGGGCAGGTCTTCGGGCTCGATCAGTTCGGCGGCGTTGCCGGCCAGCAGGTGGGCGCGGTCGTGGCGGGTGATGGCGCAGAAGCGGTCGTTGACCTCGAGGAACGCGCCGGTCGGCGAGATCCGCGCCACGCCCATGGCCGCCTGCTCGAACAGCGCCTTGTAGCGGGCCTCGGCCGCCTCCAGCCGCAGGCGCGCCTCGACGGCGGCGGTGGCCACCTCGGTATAGAGCACCAGGCCCCCGATCGCCCCGTCCTCGGTGCGCCAGGGGGCCATCGACCAGCGGATCCACTCGATCCGGCCGGTGCGGTCGACATAGCGGTCGCCGGCGTCCTCGCGCAGCTCGACGCCCTCGTTCAGCACCCGGGCGTGCAGGTCGCGCCAGTACTGCGGGATCTCGTGGAACACCTCGTAGTGCACCCGCCCCAGCAGCGGCATGTCGGCGGGCAGGCCCTGGTCGGTCAGGTACTGGGCCGAGTGGGCCAGATAGCGCATCGACCGGTCGAAGATGGCGATCCCCATCGGCGCATGCTTCAGCGCCGTGGTCAGGCTGGGCGAGACCGTATCGATCATCGGTCCGGGCGGTCTCCGAGGGGAGCGAGCGACGGGAGCGATATCATGGCCCCGTTCGCGCATGAGGTGAAAGGGGCAATTCTCGCGTCTGCGGCTATGGGGGTAGCCGGGTCTCTTTGATCCTTCTCCCTGGAGGGAGAAGGTGGCCTGCGAAGCAGGTCGGATGAGGGGTTAGGGACGATCGACGGCGTGCCGGCACGCCGTCAGACACAGTAACCCCTAACCCTCCCAACGCTCCGCATTGGGCTCCCTCTCCCTTTGGGAGAGGGTTTGGGTCCCGCTCCCTACTCCCCCGCCTCCACCGGCTGGTCGTAGGCGGCCATCATCGCCATGTTGAGGATCTTCGACACCGAGGCGCCGAGCGGGCAGATCTGCACCGACTTGGAGAGGCCCAGCAGCACCGGGCCGATCACCGTGGCGCCGCCCAGCGACTGGACGAGCTTGGTCGAGATCGAGGCGGCGTGGATGGCCGGCATGATCAGGATGTTGGCGCTGTCGGTCAGGCGCATGAACGGGTAGGCGAGGCGCTTTTCGGGGTCGAGGGCCAGTTCGGGCGGCATTTCGCCCTCGTATTCGAACTCGACGCCCATCTCGTCCAGCGTGGCGACGGCCTGGCGCACCTTGTCGGAGCGCTCGCCCATCGGGTTGCCGAAGGTGGAGTAGCTCATGAAGGCCACGCGCGGCTTGAAGCCCAGGCGCGTGACGGCCGAGGCGGCCTCGCAGGCGATCTCGACCAGCTCGTCGGCGTCGGGCAGCTCGGTGACGTTGGTGTCGGCCACGAAGATGGTGCGGCCCTTCGCGAGCACGACGGACATGCCCATGATCCGGCCGCCGGGCGCGGGGTCGACGACGCGCAGCACCTCGTCCAGCGCCTGGTCGAAGCTGCGGGTGACGCCGGTGACCATGCCGTCGGCCTCGCCCATCGTCACCATCGAGGCGGCGAAGCTGTTGCGGTCCTGGTTGATCAGGCGCTGGACGTCGCGCTTGAGGAAGCCCTGGCGCTGGAGCCGGGCGTAGAGGGCGTCGACATAGTCGGGGTTGCGGTCGGAAAGCCTCGCGTTGTGGATCTCCAGGCCCGCGGTCTCCGGATCCAGGCCCACGAGCTTCATGTTCTCGTGCACCAGGTTCTCGCGGCCGCAGAGGATGGCCTTGCCGTAGCCGCCCGTCTGGAAGGCGTAGGCGGCGCGGATGACGGACGGCTCCTCGCCCTCGGCGAAGACGATGCGCTTGGGCTTGGCCAGCACCGAGCCAGCGATCTTCTGCAGGAAGCCGGCGGTGGGGTCGAGGCGCTGGGCCAGGCTCTGGCGGTAGGCGTCCATGTCGGCGATCGGCCGACGGGCCACCCCGGTGTCCATCGCCGCCTGGGCGACGAACGGCGGCACGTACCAGATCAGCCGCGGGTCGAAGGCCGAGGGGATGATGTAGTCGGGGCCGAACTTCAGCTGGCGGCCGTGATAGGCGGCGGCCACCTCGTCGGGCACGTCCTCGCGGGCCAGCATCGCCAGCGCCTGGGCGCAGGCGATCTTCATCTCGTGGTTCACGCGGCGGGCGCGCACGTCGAGGGCGCCGCGGAAGATGTAGGGGAAGCCCAGGACGTTGTTGACCTGGTTGGGATAGTCGCTGCGGCCGGTGCCCATGATCGCGTCCTTGCGCACGCGATGGACTTCCTCCGGGGTGATCTCAGGGTCCGGGTTGGCCATGGCGAAGATCACGGGATTGGGCGCCATGCTGGCGATCATCTCGGGCGTGAAGGCCCCCTTGGCCGAGAGGCCGAGCAGGACGTCGGCGCCGGCGACGGCTTCAGCCAGCGTGCGCTTGTCGGTGTCGACCGCGTGGGCGCTCTTCCACTGGTTCATGCCGTCGGTGCGGCCGCGATAGAGCACGCCCTTGCTGTCGCAGGCGATGACGTTCTCGGGGCGCACGCCCATGGCCTTGATCAGGTCCATCGAGGCGATGCCGGCCGCGCCGGGGCCGTTCAGCACCACCTTGATGTCGGACAGGTTCTTGCCGGTGATGTGGCAGGCGTTGATCAGGCCGGCGGCGCAGATGATGGCGGTGCCGTGCTGGTCGTCGTGGAACACCGGGATGTCGAGCAGCTCCTGCAGCTCGGTCTCGATGCGGAAGCACTCGGGGCTCTTGATGTCTTCCAGGTTGATGCCGCCGAAGGTGACGCCGATGTTCTTGACGACGGTGATGATCTCGTCGGCGTCCTTCGTCGTGACCTCGATGTCGATGCTGTCGACGTCGGCGAAGCGCTTGAAGAGGACGCTCTTGCCTTCCATCACCGGCTTGGAGGCCAGCGCCCCCAGGTCGCCCAGGCCCAGGATCGCCGTGCCGTTGGAGATCACCGCCACCAGGTTGCCCTTGGAGGTGTAGTCGTAGGCGGCGTCGGGATCGGCGGCGATGGCGTGCACCGGCACGGCCACGCCGGGCGAATAGGCCAGCGAAAGGTCGCGCTGGGTCGCCATCGGCTTGGTGGGGGTGACCGCCAGCTTTCCCGGCTGGGGATAGCGGTGGAAGGCCAGGGCCTCCGCGTCGGTGAAGGTCTTGCGTTCCGCGTCGCTCATGGCGGCGTTTCCTGTCCTGCGTAGCCAGTTGAAATGGACCCGCCGAACGATGCGACGCGTCCTTATGCACGGACCAGCCTAGCGACGGGCATGGGCGGCTACAACCTGACAATATCAAATGGTACCGGTACAAACGCTTGTTGGGCAAAGGTTTGCGGGTTCGTCGTCGCTCCCGCTACGGAAGCTCGCCGGATAAATCCGTTGACCCCGGAGAGGGGGTGGGCGACGAGGCGCGGGCTTGCTTGCCGGAGAAAATCCCATGTCCTCGTCCCCCGTTCGGATCGCCGTCGCCGGAGCCCTGGGCCGCATGGGCAAGGCCGTGGCCGCCACGCTGGAAGGCCGCGCCGACGCGGTCGCCGTGGCCCGCTTCGACCGTCCGGGGGCGGAAGGCGAGGGGCTGGTGGCGCTGGAGAGCGCGCTGGCCGACGCGCAGGCGATCATCGACTTCACCATCCCCGAGGCCTCGGTGGCCCTGGCCGAGACCATCGCCGCGGCCGGCGGCGGCATCGCCCTGGTCATCGGCTCGACCGGCTTCACGGCCGAGCAGGACGCGCGCCTGGCCAAGGCCGCCGAAAAGGTCACGATCGTGCGCTCGGGCAACTTCTCGCTGGGCGTCAACATGCTGATGGGCCTGGTGCGCCAGGCCGCCGCGGCCCTGCCGGCCAGCGACTGGGACATCGAGGTCTTCGAGGCCCACCACAAGCGCAAGATCGACGCGCCCTCGGGCACGGCCCTGATGCTGGGCCAGGCCGCCGCCGACGGGCGCGGCGTGGTGCTTTCCGAGGTCGAGGACCGCGCCCGCGACGGCGTCACCGGCCCGCGCAAGGAAGGCTCGATCGGCTTTTCGGTGGTGCGCGGCGGCGGCATCATCGGCGAGCACAGCGTGATCTTCGCCGGCGAGAGCGAAAGCCTGACCATCGCCCACTCGGCCATCGACCGGGGTCTGTTCGCGCGCGGCGCGGTGGCGGCGGCGGTGTGGGCGCAAGGCCAGGCGCCGGGGATCTACGACATGCAGCAGGTGCTGGGGTTCAAGGCGGTTTGAGGCCTTCAAAGCCTCACGTCATTCCCGCCCTTGTGGCGGGAACCCCTGGTTCCGCTCGCACGTGAAGCGCCAGCGGCGCGCTGGGCGCGTCGCCCCTTCCGCCCTTGCGGCTGATGGAGGGTTTCCCGCCACAAGGGCGGGAATGACGGGAAACGGGGAAGGGGCGCCCCCTCCGCAATATTTCCAAACCGTCGCTTTCCTGACTTTTCTCGTACCGGGGCCTCACAAACGCCACGGGTTGCGGCATGGTGCGGCCGATGGCCGAGCCGCACGCCGACCCCGATTCCGTCAAGAAACCCGCCAAGCCCAAGCGGGGCCCGCGCCTGAGCAAGGCGGCGCTGGCCGACGCCGGGCTGGAGGCGGCGTCCTTCGCCATGATGGCGTTCATCGCGCTGGGCATGTCGGCCTATGCCGGCCGGCGCGAGATCAGCCAGGCGCTGGCCGAAGCGTGGCTGGCCGAGCGCGGCATCGAGGGCCTGATCTCGGTCGAGAGCCTGGACGCCTCGGGCTTCGCCGGCTCGATCCGGCTGGGCCCCAAGAACGATCCCTATTTCTCGGCCAAGCGCATCGAGGTGGCCTACGACCTGCAGGCCCCGTGGTCGGGCGGTCCGTTCGCCATCGACACCCGGGCCGTGCGCATCACCAGCCCCCGCCTGCAGGCCAGCTATGACGGTACGAGCCTGACCTTCGGCAAGCTGCAGCCGCTGATCGACGAGGCGCTGAAGTCGCCCGGCGAGGCCAAGGAGGGCGGGCCGGCGGTGCTGGTCGAGGACGCCCGCGTCACCCTGCGGACCCCGGGAGGCGTGGCCCGCCTGACCGGCGACGCCAGCCTCGACGACGGCCAGCTGCTGCGGCTGGACGCGGCGATCGCGGCCATGCGCTACGCCAGCGACGACCTGCAGGTCGAGCTGCGCGGCGCGGTGCTGAGGGCCCGCAAGCGCGGCGACCGGCTGTCGGTGGACGCCCGCGCCCAGGTCGACGCCCTGGACGCGGCGCAGATGGACCTGGAGGGCGCCGACGCCCGGGTCGAGGCCGACGTGGCCTATCCCGACCTCAAGCGGCTGGCGGCCACGGGGCCAGCTGACGTCAAGCTGTCGATCAAGGCCCAGGGCCTGAGGGCCGGCGAGACCAGCCTCGAGGACGTCGAGACCCGCCTGACCCTGGCGGGCCTGGTGGCCGGCAACTTCACCCAGGGCGGGGCGGCCGCGCGGCTGTCGGGCCAGGCGCGGGCCGGGCGGCTGGTGGCGCCGGGCGTCGAGGCCCGCAGCTTCACCGCCGAGCTCGACAGCGACGCCCTGCGGGTGGACTTCGACAAGGCCRGCGCGCGGGTGCTGGGGCCGGCTAGGCTGCGCGGCACGGCCGAACGGGCGGTGGCCGGCGGCGCGGCCCTGACCCGCACGGCGATCGACATCAAGTCCAAGACCTTCGTGTTCAGCGCGCCCAAGGGCCGGCCGATGAGCGTGTCGGGCCCAATCCAGGTGGCCGCGGGCGTCGGCCGGGCGGCGCGCGACGGCCTGGGGCTGTCAGCCCTGGTGCTGGACGCCAAGGGCCGGTTCCAGGCGGGGCAGACCCTGAGCCTGACCCTGGCCGGGCGGGCCGGGGCCGACGGGGCGGTGGCCGCCCCCGACGCCGAGCGCCTGACCGCCGGCCTGCCCAGTCCCGAATACGCCGCCGCGGCCCGCAAGGCGTTGGCCGAGTTCTCGCTCGACGCCGACGACCTGCGGCTGGAGATCGGCGAGGGCCGCGTGGCCGCCTTCGCCGGCAAGCCGGTGACCCTGGCCTCGGCCAGCGGCGCCAAGGCGACCCTGACCCTCGGCGGCGGGCGGCTGATGGAGAGCGTCAATGGCGTCTCGCGCGGGGCGGCGACCCTGGCGCTGGGCGGCGGCGGCCTGCCCGAACTGACCCTCAGCGCCAGCGACTGGCGGGCCGACGCCGGCGGCTTCTCCTCGCCCGTGGCCCTGGCCGGAACGCTGGACGTGCCGCCGGCGCAGGGGATCAGCGCGGCGATCAAGGGCCAGGCCCGGGCCGCCAACGGCGTGTTCGACTTCCGGCTGGCCGGTTGCACGCCGGTCAAGGTGGCCGCCATCGAGGCGGGCGAGGCCGGCGAGCGGCCGATCCAGGACATCGCGCTGGACGTCTGCCCGGTGGCCGCGCCGCTGGTGCGGGTGGCCAATGGCCGCTGGGAGGCCCAGGCCCGCTTCGCCAATGGACGCGGAACGATCACGGCGGCCGAAGCGAAAGCAGAAGGCGTGGCCGGGACCTTCGTCGGCGGCGGGCAGGGCTTCGACCGCGCCGAGGTGCGCCTGACCGAAGGCCGCCTGATCGACGCGGCCTCGGCCAAGCGCTTCGAGCCGGTGAAGGCGACGGGAAAGCTCAACCTGGCCTCGGGCGTGTGGAGCGGCGGCGTCGACGTCGGCACCGCCAGCGGCTTCGCCTTGGGCCGGATCGACATCCGCCACGGGGTGGAGAGCGGGCGCGGCTCGGCGCTGATCGACGCCTCCAACATCGTCTTCACCAAGGAGGCGGGCCTGCAGCCAGTGGCGGTCAGCCCGATGGCCGCCTTCGCCAGCGAGGCCGAGGGCAAGGCCAGCTTCAAGGGCCGCTTCGACTGGACAGACAAGGGCGTGACCAGCAGCGGCGAGGTCTCGACCCAGGGCCTGGACTTCCGCGCCAGCCCGCTGGGTTTCGTAGCCACCCTGGCCGGCGACGTGAAGTTCGACAGCCTGGCGCCGCTGACCAGCGTCCCCGACCAGAGCCTGAAGATCACCCGCATCGACTCCATCGTGCCGCTGGAGGCCGTGGGCGCGGTGTTCACCCTGGGCGCCACCTCGCTGAAGGTCAGCGAGGCCAGCCTGACGGCGGCCAAGGGCAAGATCTCGATCGAGCCCGTCGACGTGCCGCTGAACGGCGGCCCGATCAGCGGCGTCATCGTCATCGACGGCCTGGACCTGGGCGAGCTGACCGCCGGCTCGACCCTGGCCGAGAAGGTCAAGCTGGACGCGGTGGTCTCGGGCCGCCTGCCATTCCAGTTCAGCGACAAGGGCTTCAAGCTGCTGGACGGCAAGCTGTCGGCCATCAAGCCCGGCCGCATCTCGATCGCCCGCGAGGCCCTGACCGGCGTCGAGGCCAACCAGGGTGAGAGCGACAGCCCAGGCAATCCCAACAACCAGCCGGCCGCCGACGCGCCGGTCAACGCCATCCAGGACTTCGCCTACCAGGCCATGGAGAACCTGTCGTTCGACACCCTGGAGGCGGGCGTCAGCTCGACGCCGAACGGGCGCCTGGGCATGCTGTTCCACATCAAGGGCGAGCACGACCCGAAGGTCGCCGAGAAGGCCCGGGTGGGCATTCTGGAGCTGATCCGCGGCAAGGCCTTCCAGCGGCGGATCCCGCTGCCGGCCAAGACGCCGGTGGACCTGACGCTCGACACCTCGCTCAATTTCGACGAGCTTCTGGCCGCCTGGGGCCGTCGCTTCGCCGAAGAGACAGAAGAAACACGCCGTTCAGCACCGGTTCAGCCGTGAACGACGACCCTGAAGCCCGAATTGGAGACAAAGCCATGCACAAGCGCGTCCTGATCGCGACCCTGCTGGCGGCGGGAGGCCTTGCGGCCTGCACCCCGACCGTCCGCGTCAAGGTCGACCCGATCAACATCTACGCCAAGCTGGACGCCGACGTGCGGGTGCGGCTGGACAAGGAAGTCCAGACGCTGATCCAGCAGAACCCGAACCTGTTCTAAGCAAGGAGAACCGCCATGATCCGCAAGACGATGACGGTTTTGGCCATCGCCGCCGCCCTGGGCGCGGTCGCCGCCGCCCCCGTGATGGCCCAGTCGGCCGCCGCCAAGGCCGCCGTGGACTCCGCCAAGGCCGCCGGCACGGTCGGCGAGCAGGCCGACGGCTTCCTGGGCATCGTGTCGGGCGGCGACGCCGACCTGCGCGCCGCCGTGGCCGAGATCAACACCGGCCGCGCGGCCGTCTACAAGGACACCGCCGCCAAGACGGGCGTCACCGCCGACGCCGCCGGCCAGGCCACCGCCAAGCAGCTCTACGCCCGCCTGTCGGCCGGCCAGTACTGGAAGCCGCTCGGCGGCGGCTGGGTGAAGAAGTAATCCCTCGTCCTTCTCCCCTTGCGGGAGAAGGTGTCATCCGAAGGATGACGGGTGAGGGGTTTCTCAGACGCAAGACGCCGCGACAGCTGACCAGCCGTCGCGGCGTTTCTGTAAGTGCGACCCCTCACCCGACCCCGCTCCGCGGGGCCACCCTCTCCCGCAAGGGGAGAGGGATCTAATCCCCCTTCACGCCCGCCGCCGCGCGGGTCAGCTGCACGAACTCCGCCCGCAGGCCGTAGGGGTCTTCGCCGCGGGCGCCCTGGGCCAGGGCGGTGACGGCGGGCCAGTCGAACGACGGGTCGAGCCAGGGATCGCCGCGCAGCTTCTGGCCGTAGGCGGCGACCGCGACGGCCAGGCGGGTGGCCTCCGGGGCGGCGCCGAGGCGGGCATAGGCGTCGGCCGGGCCGATCGGGCGTTCGATCAGCCTGGAGGCGCTGCCGCCCGGCGGCTTGTAGCGCACCTTCAGATAGGCCAGCTCGCCCGCCTTGCCGGTCGCCGGGGCGGGTTTATCGTCACCGTAGCGCAGCGGATCGGACGAGGGCGTCGCGCCCGCCGGGGTGATCTCGTAGAGCGCGGTGACCGAGGCGCCCGACCCCACCTCGCCGGCGTCGACCTGGTCGTTGTTGAAGTCCTCGCGGTTCAGGAGGCGGGTCTCGTAGCCGATGAGGCGGTACTCGGAGACCTCGCGCGGATTGAACTCGACCTGGATCTTCACGTCGTCGGCGATCGGGAAGAGGTTGCTGGCGAAGTCGTCGCGCAGCAGCTTGCGGGCCTCGCGCAGGCTGTCGACATAAGCCGCCGTGCCGTTGCCGTTCTGGGCCAGGGTCTGCATCATCAGGTCGTTGTAGTTGCCGCGCCCGAAGCCGTAGACCGACAGGTAGACGCCGCTCTTGCGCTGGTCGGCGACCACGTCCTTGAGGCGCGAGGGATCGGCGACCCCGACGTTGAAGTCGCCGTCGGTCATCAGGATCACGCGGTTGACGGCCGCCTTGTCGAAGTTCTGGCGGGCCAGGGCGTAGGCCAGTTCCAGCCCCTGGCCGCCGGCGGTCGACCCGCCCGAGCGCAGGGCTTCCAGCGCGCAGCGCATCTTCAGCTTGGAGCGGCCGTCAGTGGGCGCCAGCACCGCGCCGGCCGAGCCGGCATAGGCGACGATGGCCACCCGGTCCTGCGGGCGCAGCTGGTCGACCAGCACGTTCAGCGCCTTCTTGGCCAGCGGCAGGCGATCCTGGCTCCACATCGAGCCGGAGGTGTCGACCAGGAAGACGAGATTCAGCGGCGGCTGGTCGGCGCGGGGCCGCTCGTAGCCCTGCAGGCCGATGTGCACGAGCTTGCGCTGCGACGACCACGGCGAGGGCACGACCGCGACGCTGGCCCGGAACGGCGTCTCGGCTGAGGCCGGGCGGGCATAGCCGTAGTCGAAGTAGTTGATCATCTCCTCGACCCGCACGGCTTCGCGCGGCACGGGCAGGCCGTCGTCGAGGAAGCGGCGGACATTGGCGTAGGCGGCGGTGTCGACGTCGATCGAGAAGGTCGAGACCGGCTCGTCGGCGGTGCGCTTGATCGGGTTGGCGACGGCGCTGGGATAGCGCTCGGTGTCGCGCGGCGCCGGGGCGGGCATGGGCAGCGACGACGGCGAGCGGATCATGGCCGGGGGCGGCGGGGCGTAGGCCAGGACGGCCGTGTCGGCGGCGCTGCGCTGCGCGCGTTCCTTGACCGGCGGGATCGGCAGGGGCGGCGGCGGGGTGACCGAGGGCGGCGGGGCGATGGCCGGGCGGGCCTGGACGCCTGAACGCCGCTGCAGGCCCGAGGTCTGGACCTCGCCGACAGCGGGATAGCCGAGGGCGGCGCAGGCCGCGGCGGTGGGCGAACCGTCCTGGGCCTGGGGCGCCGGCGTGATCGCGCCGGCGGGAAGGGCGGTCAGGAATGACAGCAGGCTGACGCCCGCGAGGCGCGCGGTCTTGGACACGGTGTCTCCTCCTCGTTCGAGGCTGAGATTACACATGTAAAAGAAAAGCGCCAGGGGCATTCCTCGCCCATGGCGCGGGGGAGGGGCCTACAGGAAAGAGTACGGATCGATGTCGATCGTCACGCGCACCGAGTTGGGAACCTTGGCCCGCGCGCGCCAGGCGGCCATGAAGCCCGGCAAGTCGACATTGCGGCCGGCCCGCACCAGGAAGCGCTTGCGGCGGCGCCCGCGCACCAGGCCCAGCGGCGCGTCGGCCGGGCCGTAGACCTCCACCCCCTCGGCGTTGGGCGTGGCGGCGGCCAGGGCCTGGACATAGGCCTCCAGCGCCTCGGCGTCGGGGCCCGAGGCGATCACCGCGGCCAGGCGTCCGAACGGCGGAAGGCCGGCCTCCTCGCGCATGGCCATCTCGGCCTCGACGAAGGCGTCGCGGTCCTGGGCCTTGAGGGCCTGCAGCACGGCGTGCTCGGGCGAATAGGTCTGCAGGTAGGCGCGGCCGGGCTTTTCGTGACGGCCGGCGCGGCCCGTCGCCTGGGCCAGCAGCTGGAAGGTCCGCTCGCCGGCCCGCAGATCCCCGCCGCGCAGGGAGAGGTCGGCGTCGATGACGCCCACCAAGGTCAGGTTGGGGAAGTTGTGGCCCTTGGCGGCGGCCTGGGTGGCGACAAGGATGTCGATCTCGCCCGCCGCCATCGAGTCCACCAGCGCCCGCGCGCCGGCCGGATCGAACACCGTGTCCGACGAGAACACCGCGATGCGGGCGTCGGGGAACAGGTAGCGGGCCTCTTCCTCGACCCGCTCCACGCCGGGGCCGATCGAGACCAGGCTGTCCTTGGCCCCGCAGTGCGGGCAGGCCTCGGGCTTCTTCATCGAAAAGCCGGTCAGGTGGCAGACCAGGCGCCCGGTGTAGCGGTGCTCGACCAGCCAGCTGTCGCTGTCGGGCGACTTCAGCTTCTCGCCGCAGGCCCGGCACAGCACCAGCGGCGCATAGCCCCGGCGATTGAGGAAGAGCAGGGATTGCTCGCCCTTCTGCAGGGTCAGGGAGACGGCCTTCACGAGCGTTGGCGACAGCCAGCGGCCGGGCTCGGGCGGGGTGGCCCGCATGTCGATCAGATGCACGTCGGGCAACTGGGCCGCGCCGTGGCGCGCGCCCAGGCGCAGCCAGCGATAACGGCCCTGGTGGGCGTTCCACAGGCTTTCCAGCGACGGCGTGGCGCTGGCCAGCACCACCAGCGCGCCCTCGATCTTGGCCCTGGCCACCGCCAGGTCGCGGGCCTGGTAGATGAAGCCCTCTTCCTGCTTGAACGAGCCGTCGTGCTCTTCGTCGACGACGATCAGCTTGAGGTTCGTAAACGGCAGGAACAGCGCCGAGCGGGCGCCGACCACGATGCGGGCGCGGCCGTCGGCCACCGCCTCCCAGGCGCGGCGGCGGCGCGGCGGCGAGACGCCGGAATGCCACTCGATCGGGGCGGCTCCGAAGCGCTGTTCGAAGCGGCCCATGACGGCCTGGGTCAGCGCGATCTCGGGCAGCAGCACCAGCACCTGGGCGGCCGGGTCGGCCTCCAGGGCCGCGGCGGCGACCTCGAGATAGACCTCGGTCTTGCCCGAGCCGGTGACGCCGTCCAGCAGCGCGGCCTGGAAGCCGCCGGCCGCCAGCATGTCGGCCATCTCGTCGGCTGCGGCCTTTTGACTCGGGTTCAGGGTCTGGGGCGGCAGGGAAAGGTCGGGCTGGGCGACGCTGTCGTCGGCGGCCACCAGGACCGGCTCCAGCGCGCCCTCGTCGATCAGGCCCTTGACCACCCCGGCCGAGACCCCGGCCTGGCGGGCCAGTTCGGCGGCGCTCAGCGGGCCGGCTTGCGCGGCCGCCAGCACCTTCAGCCGGGCCGGCGTCATGCGGGCGGGCTGCACGCCGGTCAGGGCGACGGCTTTCTCGGGCTTGGCCGGCGGGTGGCGCAGGCCGCGCAGGGCCATGGCCAGCGGCCAGCCGGGCACGTCGACGCTGTAGCGCGCGGCCCACTCGACGAAGGTGATGACGTTGGCCGGCAGGCGCGGGTCGTCCACGCGGGCGAGCACGGGCTTGAGGCGACGGTTGCCGCCGACGCCGTCGCGCAGGGCGGTGACCACGCCGCGCACGGTGCGCGGACCCAGCGGCACCGACACGTGGTCGCCGACGACCAGCTCCAGGCCCTCGGGCTCGGCATAGTCGAAGGCCTCGGGCAGCGGCATGGGCAGCAGGACGGAGGCGATGCGCGGCATGGGACCCGCCTTCTGCAACGGAAACGTCGCCGCGTCGAGATGGGGCGGCAGGCGTCGTCATCAAGCCGGCGTTAACCGAAACAGGGCTTCATCGGCCTCGCCTGACGCGTGCAGGCGATCGTTTTTGCGAGGGGTCATGAGCGAATCCAGCCAGGCGATGGTCCAGCCTCAGATCGATCCCGATCTGGTCCGCGACTTTCTTCGTGAACAGCCCGACGTGCTGCGCGAGGACACCGACCTGCTGTCCGATCTGGGCCTGAAGCTCGACACCGGCAACGTCGTCGAGTTCGGCCACGTGGCCATCGCCCGCGCCGCCGCCGCTCGCGAACGCGAGGCTCAGGTGCGCAAGACCATCGAGGCCACCGCGGAGGCCAACATGTCGGCCCAGGCCCAGGTGCACGCCGCGGTCATCGACCTGCTCGACGCCCGCAACCATTCCGACCTCGCCCGCCGGGTCGACGAAATGGCCGCCCTGCGCTTTAGCCTCGCCGCCGGCACCGTGGCCCTGGAAGGCCCCGCCCGGGTGCCGGCCGGCTGGCACGCCCTGGTCGACGGCCAGGTCGACATGATCATGGGCGACCATGGCGTCGCCCGCATGGGCTTCTTCGCTCCGGCGCTGGGCCTGTTCGGCGACAAGCTCGACACCATCCGCAGCATGGCGCTGGTCCGCATGGCCCTGTGGGAGCCCTCGCGCCAGGGCGTCCTGGCCTTCGGCTCGACCGATCCCGAAGCCTTCACCCCCGACATGGGCTCCGACCTGGTGGCGTTCCTCGCCCGCGTCGTCGAGCGCACGGCCGAACGTTGGCCGGTTCCCTGACCTCAAGATCCTCCCCCTCTGGGGGAGGTGGCCCAGAGGGCCGGAGGGGGGGCGTTCTCAGCTTCCGCGAGGCTGACCAGCCCTGCCCCCACTCCCCCCTCCGTCGGCTTCGCCGACACCTCCCCCAGGGGGGGAGGATCTAGATGCGCGCACGCGAAGCCCTGGCCGCCTGGCTGACGCACCTGGCCGACGAGCGCCGCGCCTCGAAGCGCACGGTGCGGGCCTATGGCGACAATGTGCTGGCCTATCTGAACTTCATCGAGGGCCACAACGGCGGAAGCCTGTCGCTGAACGACCTTGGCGCTGTCTCGGCCGCTGACCTTAGGGCCTATCTGGCCTTCCGGCGTTCGGGCGATCATCCGCTGTCGCCGCGTTCGGTCAGCCAGAGCCTGTCGTCGATCCGGGCCTTCCACCGCTTTCTCGACGCGCGCCTGTCGACGCCCAACGCCGCCATCGGCCTGGTGCGGGGGCCGCGCATCAAGGTCGGCGCGCCGCGTCCGGTCACCGAGGACCAGGCCCGGGGCCTGCTGGCCGAGATCGCCGTCGATCCCGACCGCGAAGCGTGGGAGGCCGCCCGCGACGAGGCGGTGCTGACCCTGCTCTGGGGCTGCGGCCTGCGGATTTCGGAGGGCCTGTCGCTGACCCGCGCCGACGCCCCGCTGGCCGAGACCCTGCGGATCACCGGCAAGGGCGGCAAGACCCGGATCGTGCCGGTGCTCGACGCCGTGCGGGCGGCGGTCGACGCCTATCTGGCCGCCTTGCCCTTCGTGCTGGCCCCCAACGAGCCGCTGTTCCGCGCCAAGCGCGGCGGGCCGCTGTCGCCGCGCCACGTGCAGGCGTCGATGCAGCTGCTGCGGGGGCGGCTTGGCCTGTCCGACCGCGCCACGCCCCACGCCTTGCGCCACAGCTTCGCCACCCACCTGCTGGGGGCGGGCGCCGACCTGCGCTCGATCCAGGACCTGCTGGGCCACGCCTCGCTGTCGACAACCCAGCGCTACACCCAGGTGGACGCCGAAGGCCTGCTGGCGGCCTACGGCAAGGCCCACCCGCGGGCCTAGGCCCCCAGGTCCTTGCGCACGAAGCGATAGGTCTCGCGCTTCTCGCAGGCGCAGGCCTTCATCTGGCCGTCGGGCGTCCACCACACCAGGAGCGGATAGGCGAAGTTCACGCCGTTCTGCTTGAGCAGCGGAACCAGGTCCTCGACCGACTTGCGGCCGGCCTCGATCACGGCGGTGCGGGCGATGTCGCCGTCGGCGGGCTTGAGGCCCGGGGCCGTCCAGGCGTCGACCGGGGTGGCGTCCCACTTCTCCGACAGCGCCCACGAGCGGTTGATCCACAGCTCGGCGACCGTGGCGCGCTCGACCGGCGTCGACTTGGGCACGCCGTTGCGGTCGGCGCGGGCGATCTCGATCAGGCGGGTGTCGATCCCGGCCTTGTGCAGGCGCGGGTACTCTTCCTTCTTGAAGCGGACGCAGTCGGGGCAGGTGCGGAAGCTGATCATGTAGAGCTTGGGCCCTTTGAGGCCCGGCGACACCCAGCCCGAGCCTTCCAGGATCTTGGCGATCTCGGCCTGGTTCCGGGTGATGGTCTTGGGCCGCCAGCGCAGCTCGAAGTTCCACCACGCCCACCAGCCGGCGCCGATCACCACGACCACGGCGGCGAGGCCGGCCCACAGCTTCCAGTTCTTCATCTCGACCGATCCTCTCGGGATTGTTCTGCTGGTGATAGGACGCCCCGCGCGCCCCGGCGACGGCAAAATTCCTGAAAGCCGCTTGAGGCCCGCGTGGGGGACTCTAGATTGGCGCGATGTCTACGCCACAGGCGCCCGGGGGCGCCGCCTCCCTCGAAATCGACCTGCCCGACGAGGCGGCCACCAAGGCGCTCGGCGCGCGGCTGGCCGCGATCCTGTTTCCGGGCGCGGCCCTGTGTCTCTACGGCCCGCTGGGCGCGGGCAAGTCGACCCTGGCCCGGGCGCTGGTGCGCGCCCTGACCTCGCCCGACGAGGAGGTGCCCAGCCCGACCTTCACCCTGGTGCAGTTCTACGAGACGGCCGAGTTTCCGCTGGCCCACTTCGACCTCTATCGCCTGGAGGACCCGGACGAGGCCTACGAGATCGGCCTCGTCGAGGCGCTGGAGGACGGCGCGGCCCTGATCGAGTGGCCCCAGCGCCTGGAGGGCCGTCTGCCGCCGCACCGACTCGATGTAGAGATCTCGCCCGTTCTGGACGCGCCCGACGGCGAGGCGCGCCTGGTCCGCATCACCCCGTACGGCGCCTTCAAGGAACGCAAGCTTGAGCTCTGACCGCGAGACCCTGAAGGCCGACTTCCTGGCCCGTCACGGCTATGGCGACGTCCGCCGCCAGCCGCTGGGCGGCGACGCCTCGACCCGGTCGTACGAGCGCCTGTATCGCGGCGAGGCGACCTTCATCTTCATGGACCAGCCGCCGGCCCTGGAGACCGCGCCGTGCCCGCCCGGCGCCACGCCGGACGAGCGCCGCGCCCTGGGCTTCAACGCCGCCTATCGCCTGGCCGCCGGCCGGGTGGACGCCTTCGTGGCCGTGGCCGGCTGGCTGCGCGCCCAAGGCCTTTCGGCCCCCGAGGTGCTGGCCGCCGAGCCGGCCCTGGGCCTGGCCGTGCTGGAAGACCTGGGCGATGATCTCTACGCCAGCGTGATCGCCAATGGCGGCGACGAGCCTTTGATGTACGACGCCGCCGTCGACGCCCTGGTCGCCCTGCACGCGGCCAGGCCCCCGTCGGTGCTGGAGGCGGGCGGTTCGACCTGGCCGCTGCTGACCTATGACGACCTGGCCTTGCAGATGGCGCAGGACCTGTTCGTCGAGTGGCTGCCCAAGCTCAAGCCGGTGACCTTCGACGCGGCCGCCCTGGCCGAGTGGCAGGCGCTGTGGACGCCGATCCGCGCCCGGGCCGAGGCCGGCGCCTGCGTGTTCTGCCACCGCGACTATCACGCCGAGAACCTGCTGTGGCTGCCCGATCGCGAAGGCCCGGCCCGCGTCGGCCTGATCGACTTCCAGGACGCGGTGGTCGCCCACCCGGCCTGGGACTTCTCGATGCTGCTGCATGACGCCCGTCGCGACGTTTCGCCGAAAATCGAGCAGCGCGGCCTCGACCGCTACCTGGCCGCCCGGCCCGACCTCGACCGCACGCAGTTCCTGGCCGACTACCACGCGCTGGGGGCGCTCAACATCGCCCGCATCCTCGGCATCTTCGCCCGCCTGGTCACCCGCGACGGCAAGCCGAAGTACGAAAGCTTCATGCCGCGCCTGTGGCGCTATCTCGACAGCTGCCTGGCCGATCCGGCGCTTTCGGGCCTGAAGGCCTGGTTCGACGCTCACGTCCCGGCGGAGGTCCGAGCATGACCTCTCCGAAGAAAGCCATGGTGCTGGCCGCGGGCCTGGGCACCCGCATGCGCCCCCTGACCAACGACCGCCCCAAGGCGCTGGTCGAGGTCGCCGGCCGCACCCTGATCGACCACATGCTCGACCGCCTGGCCGACGCCGGGGTCGAGACCGCGGTGGTCAACGTCCACGCCTTCGCCGACCGGCTGGAAGCCCACCTGAAGGCCCGCACGGGCGCCCCGGCCATCGTCATCTCCGACGAGCGCGGCGAGCTGCTGGAAACCGGCGGCGGCCTGCGCAAGGCCCGGCCGCTGCTGGGCGAGGACGCGGTGTTCGTCGCCAACATCGACTCGGTGTGGACGCAGGACGGCGCCCCCGCGATCGACAGCCTGGCCCAGGCCTGGGATCCGGAGCGCATGGACGTCTGCCTGCTGCTGGCGCGGCTGGACCGCACGCTGGGCTTCGACGGGGCCGGCGACTTCTTCCTGGCTGACGACGGGGCGCTGACCTTCCGGGGCGAGGCGCCCAGCGCGCCCTTCGCCTATATGGGCGTGCACATCTGCAAGCCGGGCCTGGTCGACGACGGCCCGGACGGCGCGTTCTCGCTGGCCACGATCTGGCGCAAGCTGGCGCCGCTGGGCCGCGTGCATGGGGTGGTGATGGACGGCTTCTGGATGCACGTCGGCGATCCCGGCGCGCGCGACGAGGCCGAAGCCAAGCTGGCCGGGGGATGAGCGGCCTGGCCGGCTCCGGCTGGTTTTCGATCCCGGCCCACCGGCCGTTCGTCGACGACGTGGCCGCCGGCCTCGTGGAGCGGCTGTCGCACCTGGGCCCCGACGCCCTGTCGCACGCCACCCTGCTGACCCCCACCCGGCGCGGGGCGCGCGCCCTGGCCGACGCCTTCCTGGCCGTGAACGGCGGACGGGCCGTGCTGCTGCCGCAGATCCGCCCCCTGGGCGACCTCGACGAGGGCGAGCCGCCGTTCGAGCCGGGCGACCTGGCGCTGGACCTGCCGCCCGCCGTCTCCAGCCGCCGGCGGCGGTTCGAGTTGGCGCGCCTGGTGCACGACAACGCCTCCTTGCTCGACAGTCCGCCCAGCGCCGGCCAGGCCCTGGAGATGGCGAAAGCCGTCTCCGACCTGCTCGACAGCTGCCAGATCGAGGAGGTGCCGATCATCGAGCGCCTCGATGGTTTGGCCGACGGCGATCTGGCCGCCCACTGGCAGGTCTCGGCGCGGTTCATCCGGGCCATGGTCGAGGGCTGGCGCCAGCGCCTTTCCGATCTGCAGATGATGGACGTCAGCGCCCGCCGGGTGGCGCTGCTGCGCGAGCTGGCCAAGCAGTGGACGGCCAATCCGCCGCCGGGCGTGCTGGTCGCCGCCGGTTCGACCGGCACCGCGCCGGCCACGGCCGACCTGCTGATCGCGGTCGCCAATGCGCCGCAGGGCTGCGTGGTGCTGCCGGGCCTGGACGAGGACCTGGCCGGCGAGGCCTGGGACCAGGTCGGCGAGCAGCACCCGCAGGGCGCCATGCGCCGCCTGCTGCACCGCGCGGGCGTGGATCGCGGCGTCGTGCGCCGCTGGCGCAACGAGGCCGACAGCCGGGGGCGCTGGCGCCGCCGCCTGGTCAACGAGGCCCTGCGCCCGGCCGAGGCCACAGCCGACTGGCTGGCCCAGATCGCCAAGCTGCGCGCGGAGTCCGAGAAGGTCGATCCGATCGCCGAGGGCCTGTCGGGCCTGTCGCTGGTCAACGCCTCGGGCGAGGAGGAGGCGGCGCTGGCCTGCGCCCTTCTGCTGCGCGAGGCGCTGGAGACGCCGGGCAAGACCGCCGCCCTGGTCACCCCCGACCAGCAGTTGGCCCGCCGGGCGGGGCTTTATCTCGCCCGCTGGGGCGTCGTGCCCGACAGCTCGGCCGGCGCGCCGCTGGCGGCCTCGGCCCCGGCCGTGCTGGCCCGCAAGCTGGCAGGCCTGGTGCTGGCGCCGCTGGACCCCGTCGGCCTGCTGTCGGTGGCCAAGCACCCGCTGCTGAAGGCGGACGAGGCCGCCCGCACGCTGGAACTGAAGGGCCTGCGTGGGCCAGCGCCCGTCGACGCCGCCGCGCTGGAGCGCCGCATCGCCGCCTTCCCGGAGGCGGTGGACCTGGCTCGCCGCATCCATGCCGCCGTCGAGATCGCCTGCGCGCCCTACGCCGCCGGTCCCGTCGCGCCGCCGCACCTGGCCGCCGAGGCGCTGGCCAAGGCGCTGGAGAGCCTGGTCGAGCCGTCTTCGCTGTGGGCAGGCTCGGGCGGCGAGGCCCTGGCGGCGCTGATCTCGGCCCTGATCGACGACGGCCAGGCCCTGCCGCCGACCAATCCGCTGGGCTTCCTCGACCTGCTCGGACGACTGGTCGACGAGGAGACCCTGCGCGTCGGCGGCGCCACCCATCCGCAACTGCGCATGCTGGGCGCCATCGAGGCCCGTCTCGTGCGCGCCGACCGGCTGATCCTGGCCGGGCTGGAGGAGGGCGTCTGGCCCCAGGCCGCGCCGATCGACCCGTTCCTGTCGCGGCCGATGCGCGCCAAGCTCGGCCTGCCGCCGCCCGAGCGCAAGATCGGCCTGACCGCCCACGACTTCGCCCAGGCCGCCAGCGCGCCCGACGTCATCCTGGTGCACAGCCAGCGCCGGGGCGGCGCGCCGGCCGTCGAGAGCCGCTGGCTGTGGCGGATGAAGACCCTGGCGCGCGGGGCGGGCCTGACGCTGACCGAGCGCACCGACGTGCTGGACTGGGCCCGCGCCCTGGACGCGCCGGGCCCCTACGCCCCGGTCAAGCGCCCGGCCCCCTGTCCGCCGGTCGAGGACCGGCCGCGCAGGATGGCCGTCACCCGCGTCGAGGCCCTGACCCGCGACCCCTACAGCGTGTGGGCGCGCGACATCCTCAAGCTCTATCCCCTCGACCGACCCGACGAGCCGGTGGAGGCGCGGGCGCGCGGCACGGCGATCCACGCCGCCTTCGAGGTGTTCGCCCTGACCTATCCCGACGCCCTGCCGGCCAATGGCGCGGAGATCTTCGAGGGCCTCTACATCGCCGAACTGGTGGCCGCCGGCATGCCGCCCTCGGCCCTGGCCCGGGAACGGGCGCTGGCCCGCGAGGCCGCGCTGTGGGTGATGGACCTGGAGGCCCGCCGCCGCGCGGGCGCGCAGAAGATCATCGTGGAAGCGGCCGGCGAGATCACCTTCCAGGTGAACGGCCGCCCCTTCACCCTGACGGCCAAGACCGACCGCATCGAGCCGACGCGCGACGGCGCGGCCGCCCACATCCTCGACTACAAGACCGGCGCGGCCCCCAGCCAGAAGCAGGTCGACACCGGCTTCTCCCCGCAGCTGACCCTGACGGCGGCGATCCTGCAGAACGGCGGCTTTGGCGAGCTCGGCGCGCGCGCGCCGGGCGACCTGACCTATGTGCGCGTCACCGGCCGCCGCCCGGCCGGCGAGGAGCAGGTGCGCGCCGCCGCCGGCCCGGAGAGCGAGGAGGCCGCCCGCAAGGCCTTCGACGGCCTGGTCGAGCTGATCCGCAAGTACGACGAACCCGACCGCCCCTACCTGTCGCGCACCGCGCCGCAGTTCGTGCACGACCACGCCGGGGACTACGGCCACCTGGCGCGGGTGTTCGAGTGGTCGACCAGCGGGGACGAGGGGGACGGGGAATGAGGGCGGGGAAAGCCTCAAGGAACCTCCCCCTGTGGGGGAGGCGGCCGAAGGCCGGTGGGGGGGCGTTTTCAACTGCCGCCGCGCTGGCCTGCGCCGCAAAGACTCCCCCCACCGATCGCTGCGCGATCGCCTCCCCCAGAGGGGGAGGTTCCCTGTGATCGACCCCCAACGCATCGCCGCCGATCCGGCCATCTCGGCCTTCGTCACGGCCAACGCCGGTTCGGGCAAGACCAAGACCCTGATCGACCGGGTCGCGCGCCTTCTGCTGGGCGGCGCCGAGCCGGCGGCGATCCTGTGCGTGACCTACACCAAGGCCGCCGCCGCCGAGATGCAGCACCGTCTGTTCGACCGCCTGGGCAAGTGGTGCGTCACGCCCGACGACGCCCTGCGCGCCGAGATCGCCGGCCTGGTCGACCGGCCGCAGAGCGAGTTCGACGCGGTCGCCCTGTCGAAGGCCCGCAGCCTGTTCGCCAAGGCGCTGGAGACGCCCGGCGGCCTGAAGATCCAGACCATCCACGCCTTCTGCGAGAAGCTGCTGCGGCGCTTTCCGATCGAGGCCGGGGTCTCGCCGGGCTTCGAGGTGATGGACGACGGCGCCTCGGCCGCCGTGGCCCAGGCCGCGCTGCACAAGCTGGCCGCCTTCGTCACCGCCACCGACAACGAATTCTCCCAGGCCTATGCCCGTTTTTCGGTGGCGCTGGACTTCGCCTCGTTCGAGGCGATGTTCGCCACGTTCGAGCACCAGCGGGCCAACATCGCCGCCTATCTGGACCGCGCCGGCGGCCTGGAAGGCGTGATCGCCGACATCTGGGATTTGTGCGGCTTCGCCGAGCCGACCACGGTGGAGGCGGTCGCCGCCCAGGCGATGGATGACCTGGATCCGACGCTCTGGCGGTCGGTCGCCGACGTGCTGTCGGGCGGCGGCAAGACCGACATCAAGTGCGCCGACCAGATGCGGGCGGTGGCGACCAACCCCGCCGCCACGCTGGACGAGGCCCTGGCGGTGCTGTTCACCGAGAAGGGCGTCGGCACGCCGGCGACGTGGCCGGGCAAGACCTCGGGCCTGAAGAGCCGCGAGGACCTGCGCGAGCGCCTGCTGGCCGAGCAGGAGCGCCTGGGCGAGGCCCGCGAATGGATGCGCGCGGCCCGGGTGGCCGAGGACAGCGTCGCGGCCATGCGGCTGGCGGCCCTGTATCTGGCCGAGTTCATCGCCGAGAAGCAGGCGCAGGGGGCGCTCGACTTCTCCGACCTGATCGAGAAGACCCGCGATCTCCTGACCCGCAAGGTCGACGCGGCCTGGGTGCTCTACAAGCTGGACGGCGGGGTGTCGCACATCCTGCTCGACGAGGCCCAGGACACCGCGCCCGAGCAGTGGGAGATCCTGTCGGCCCTGACCGAGGACTTCTTCGCCGGGGCCGGGGCGCCGGGGCGCGACGGCAAGGCGGCGGACGGCCGCACCCTGTTCATCGTCGGCGACGAGAAGCAGTCGATCTATTCGTTCCAGGGCGCCCAGCCCGAGCGCCTGCTGATCGAGACGCAGGACTACATCGCCCGCATCGAGGCCGTCGGCCGGGTGGGCAAGGCCGTGCCGCTGTCGACCTCGTACCGCTCGACCCGGCAGGTGCTGGACTTCGTCGACGCGCTGTTCGAGGCGCCCGACGCGCGGCTGGGCCTGGCCCCCACCGGCGAGGACATCCCCGCCCACGTGGCCTTCCGCAAGGATCATCCCGGCTGCGTCGACCTGTGGCCGCTGGAGCGCGAGCCGGTGGCCGCCGAGCGCGAGGCCTGGGACGCCCCGCTGGACATCGAGACCGAGCAGGGCGCCAACCGCCGCCTGGCCGAAAGGATCGCCGCCGAGATCAAGGCCCTGGTCGAGCGCGGCGACGGCGTCTTCGACAAGGACGCCCGCGTCTGGCGTCCGGCCCACTACGGCGACGTGCTGGTGCTGGTGCGGCGGCGCAAGGCGCTGTTCGAGGAGGTGCTGCGGGCGCTGAAGCGGCGCGGCGTGCCGGTGGCCGGCGCCGACCGGCTGTCGCTGTCGGCCCACATCGTCTTCGACGACCTGCTGGCGCTGGGCCGCTTCTGCCTGTTCCCGGACGATGATCTGACGCTGGCGGCGCTGCTCAAGAGCCCGTTCTGCGCGCTGACGGACGATGATCTCTACGCCCTGGCCAAGGGACGGAAGGGAACGCTGTGGGGCGTCCTGTCGGCGCGGGCCGACGAGCGTCCGGCCTGGCGCGAGGCGCACGCCCTGCTGGACTGGGCCCTGACCGCCCGCCGTCGCCGCCAGCCGTATGAGTTCTACGCCCTGTTCCTGGGCAAGCTGGACATCAACGGCGTCAGCAACCGCGCCCGCGCCCTGACGCGCCTGGGCGAGGAGGCGGCCGACGCCCTGGACGAGTTCCTGGCCCAGATCACCAACGCCGAGGCGCGCGGCGTGCGGGATCTGGAGACCCTGGTCGCCGAGTTCGCGGCGCTGGACATCGTGGTCAAGCGCGAGATGGAGGGCGTGCGCCGGCAGGTGCGGGTGATGACCGCCCACGGCGCCAAGGGCCTGGAGGCGCCGATCGTCTTCCTGCCCGAGACGACGATGAAGGGCGGGGCGCGCGGCTCGCCGCTGCTGGCCACCGAGAAGAAGGGTTTTCTCTGGTGCGCCTCGGGCAAGCAGGACTGCGAGGCCTCGGCGGCGGCGCGCAAGCTGCGTGAGGACAAGGCCCAGCAGGAGGCCTATCGCCTGCTCTATGTCGGCCTGACCCGGGCGCGCGACCGGCTGGTGCTGTGCGGCCGCATCGACGCGCGCACCAAGGACGAGAACGTCGGCGGCTGGTACGCCGCCGCCCGCGCCGCCTTCGCCCATGCCCGCATCGCCGAGGACGTGCGCACGATCGACGCGGAGACGGGGATCCTGCGCTATGGCCCCGATCCGTCGCCCGCGCCGCCGGCCGCCGAACTGGTCGAGGCGCCGCCCGCGCTGCTGCCCGACTGGGCGCGGCGGGCCGCCGATCCCGTCTCGGCCGGCGCCCGCTGGGCCGCGCCCTCGGCGCTGGAGGCCGAGGAGGAGGCGGCAGGCTCGGCGCCCTCGCCCCTGGCCAGGATCGAGGGCCTGGGCCGTTATCGCCGGGGCGAGATCATCCACCGCCTGCTGCAGCTGCTGCCCGACATCGCGCCGGCCGGCCGGCGGGCTGCCGCCGCCCGCCTGCTGGCGGCCGAACGCGACCTGACCGACGCCCAGAGAACCGAGATGACCGCCGCCGCCTTCGGGGTGCTGGAGGACGAGCGGTTCGCCGCCGTGTTCGGGCCGGGCTCGCGGGGCGAGGTCTCGCTGGCCGGGGCCGCCGCGCAGCTGCCGTCGGGCATGGCGATCTCGGGCCGGGTCGACCGGCTGGTGGTCGATCCCGAGCGGGTGCTGGTGGTCGACTACAAGACCAACCGCCCCTCGCCCGACCGCATCGAGGACGCCGATCCGGCTTATCTGTCGCAGATGGCGGTCTATGCGGCGGTGCTGGCCGAAATCTTCCCGGGTCGCCGGATCGAGGCGGCGATCGTGTGGACGGATGGTCCCAAACTGATGGTCGTTCCAGAAAACGTGCGGGCCGCGGCGCTTTCGCGCCTCTTCTGAGTTATTGCCGGACGCGCCCCCCGCGCCTACATCTTCGATCAAGAGGCGGTCGCAACCGCCACCGTTCTCAATTTCGCGCCGCGATCCCCCGACCCGCCGCGCCAGCCAGGAGCCTGACCATGAGCACCGTTGCGGTGACCGACGCCACCTTCGAACAAGACGTCCTGCAAGCCGAGGGCCCCGTGCTCGTCGACTTCTGGGCCACGTGGTGCGGCCCGTGCAAGCAGATCGCCCCGGCCCTGGAGCAGATCTCCGAGGAGCTCGCCGACCAGGTCGTGGTCGCCAAGATCGACATCGACGAGAACCAGATGACCCCCGCCCGCTACGGCGTGCGCGGCATCCCGACGATGATGCTGTTCCGCGGCGGCCAGATGACCTCGATGAAGGTCGGCGCCATGCCCAAGAGCAAGATCGTCGAGTGGCTGGCCGAAGCCGGCGTCAAGCAGACCGCCTAAGCGCGGCCTGCACCCTCGAAACGAAGAAGCCCCGGCCGCAAGGCCGGGGCTTTTTTGTTGTCCGTCGGGGGCTGAAGGATCAACCGCCCTTGACCAGTTCCGGCAGCGACTTGCCGCTGACGTTGGTGCGGGCCGCGCCGCAGACCTGGATGGCCACGGCGCGGGCCGTGGCGTCGGTGCGGCGCAGGCGCATGTCGTGGCCGCCGACCAGGGCGAAGTCCTGGTCGTAGTGGCGGACGGCGTTGATCTGTTCGCCGGTCTTGCCGCAGTCGATGCGCGACGAGATCTCGGTGTAGCTCGACTTGTCGTCCGGCCACACGAAGTAGCTGACCAGGGCGACCTTGCCCTCGCGGCGGATCGAGCCGACGTCCAGGGCGATGTTCGAGCGGCCGGTGGGCGCCGGCTGACGGAAGGTGACGCTCGTGGAATACACGCTCTGGATCGGGCGGGCGCCGCCGTCGGGCTCGTAGAAGGACGGCGTCTGGGCCGAAAGGTTGGAGATCCGGCTGACCCGCCAATCCTGCTTGGGCCACTCCTGGGCCGCGGCCGGCGCGACGAACGACAGGGCGGCCAGACCGGCGAGGATCATCTTCATGGGGTGCTTTCCTCCAACGCTTTTGGCGACGCTACGCCCGCAACCTTAAGTGATCAACCGTCTCCTTGCCCGGAGTGAAACTTATGTTTCTCGCGCGCGGACCCTTGTGGCGAAGGGATTTCGCGGCCGGCCGAGATCGCGGTGAGGTGGAAGCGCTCCCTTGCGGCGGGAGCCGCCGTCAAAACCCGCGAAGCTCGCCCCAGACCTCGAAATCGTCGCGCCGCGAGCGCCAGGCGTTGACCGGAGCGGTCTCGTCGGCGACGCCCAGCGCCATGCCGGAAAACACCATGTGATCGTCCGGCAGGCCCAGGAACTCGGCCGAGAGCGCGCCGTAGGCCGACCAGAACTCCTGGGCGCAGGTGGCCAGGCCCGCCTCGGCGGCCAGCAGCATCACCGTCTGCATGTACATGCCCAGGTCCGACCACTGCGGCGGGCCGAGGTTGCGGTCGATGGAGAAGAAGAGGCCCACGGGGGCTCCGAAGAACTCGGCGTTGCGGGCGAACTGCCGCAGGCGGCCGATCTTGTCCTCGCGCGGAATCTCCAAGGCCCCGTAGAGGTCCTCGCCCACCTGGAAGCGGCGGCTGCGGAACGGCTCCCAGAGATTGGCCGGATAGACCGCGTATTGCGCCTCGTCGGGCGAGCCCAGGCGCGCGGCCACCTTGGCCTTGAACTCGGCCAGCACTTCTCCGGCGATGGCGTGCACCTTCCAAGGCTGCAGGTTGCCGCCGGACGGCGCGCGGGCCGCGGTCTCCAGGATCGCTCGCACCGTCTGTCCCGGCACCGGATCGGCCTTGAAGGCCCGCGCCGAAAACCGCCGCGCCACCGCCTCGGACACGCTCATCGTCTCCGGCATCAAGGCCTCCCTAACCAACGCACCCTATCGAGCGTCTCCATCGTTGGTTAGCATCCGGCCGCAAGGTCAAGGCAAGGGGCGTCGGGTTTTGAAGGTCTTGTTGCGCAACATCTTCCTGGCGCTGTTCATCCTGCTGATCGCAGGACCGATCCTGGCCGTGCTGGTCTATCGCTTCGTGCCGGTGCCGGCGACGCCGCTGATGGTCATCCGCGCCGCCGAGGGCAAGGGCTGGGATCACCGCTGGCGGCCGCTGTCGAAGGTCTCGCCCAGCCTGCCGCGCGCCCTGATCGCGGCCGAGGACGCCCGCTTCTGCGAGCACCACGGCTTCGACGTCGAGGCCCTGCAGAAGGCCTACGAGAACAACGAGAAGGGCAAGAAGGTGCGCGGCGGCTCGACCATCAGCCAGCAGACCGCCAAGAACGTCTTCCTGTGGCCCGACCGCTCGTACCTGCGAAAGGGCCTGGAGGCCTGGTTCACGGTGCTGATCGAGCTGGGCTGGGGCAAGCAGCGGATCATGGAGGTCTATCTGAACTCCATCGAGTTCGGCCCCGGCATCTACGGCGCCGAGGCCGCCGCCCAGCGCTATTTCGGGGTCAGCGCCGCCAAGCTGACCCCGGCCCAGTCGGCGCGGCTGGCGGCGATCCTGCCCAGCCCGCTGAAGTGGAAGGCGGTCAAGCCGGGCCGCTACGTCCAGAAGCGCTCGCGCCGGATCGGCGCGGCCTCGGGCACGGTGCGCCGCGACGGCCTGGCCGCCTGCGTGATCTGACAACGACGAAGAAGACGAAGAACAAGAGGGAGGAAACGACGATGGCCATCGCCCCCGGTCCGACGCTGGAGACCGCCCGCCTGATCCTGCGCCCCACCGGCGCCCAGGACCTCGACGGCTGGGCCGAGCTGATGGCCGACGCCGAGGCCGCCCAGTACATCGGCGGCCAGCAGACGCGCGAGGCCGCCTGGCGCGGCATGGCCAGCATGGCCGGCTCGTGGGCGATCAACGGCTTTGGCATGTTCTCGCTGATCGCCCGGGACACCGGCCTGTGGGTCGGCCGCATCGGTCCGTGGCGGCCGGAGGGCTGGCCGGGCACGGAGGTCGGCTGGGGCCTGCTGCGCAGCGCCTGGGGCAAGGGCTATGCGGTCGAGGCGGCGCAGGCGGCCATCGACTGGGCCTTCGATCATCTGGGCTGGGAGGAGGTGATCCACTGCATCCACCCCGACAACACGCCCTCCCAGCAGGTGGCGACGCGGCTGGGGTCGAGGAACCGGGGGCCGGCGCCGCTGCCCCCGCCCTACCAGGACACCCCCAACGAGGTGTGGGGCCAGACCCGGGCGGAATGGAAGGCGCGGGCCTAGGGACGGGTACTCAATTGGCCGAGGGCAATGGGTTATCTGTTTCAATAGCTTATAGCAGTTGTCATCCCGGCCGCAGCGCAGCGGAGCGCCGGGATCTCCCACAGTTTTCGAACCTGCCGACGTGGGAGATCCCGGCTCTACGGATCGCTGACGCGCTCCTCCGGCCGGGAAGACACGTTTCTTTGCACGCCAATTGAGTCCAGACCCTAGGGCGAAGGGGGCTAGCGCAGCATCCCCGCCGCGATCGCGGCCTGGCCGCCGATATAGAGGAACCACACCGCCCAGGCGGTGAGGCGCGCCGAGCCGAACAGCCTGGCGTTCTTGAAGAGGTCGAAGGCCAGGATGGCGTCGGAGGCCATGAAGGCCACGGCGCCCGCCGTCGCCGGCCAGCGCGCGGCCGGCAGGGCCGCGGCGCTGACCACCATGGCCAGGATCGCCGCCACATAGGCCAGCACCGCCGGCCGCAGCGGCCCCAGCGACCCCCACAGGCGCCGCAGCATCACCGCCCCGACCAGGGCCGCGACCGGCGCCAGAACGAAGAAGGCCTGGCCGGGGGCCGCGCGCTCGCGCCAGAAGACGATCACGTAGACGACGTGTCCGGCCAGGAACGCCGCCAAGCCGAAGGGCAGCCAGCGCTTGGGATCGCCGGCCAGGAAGGCGTCGCCCAGCGCGCACAGGGTCAGCGCCACGGCCAGCAGCACCGTGCCGCCTTCCAGATAGGCCAGCACCGCCAGGGCGCTGGTGGCGGCGGTCTTGACCAGCGTGCGCAGGAACGACGGCGGGCGCTCGACCAGCACCAGGCCGTAGGCCAGGGTGCAGGCGCCGCAGATCGCCCACAGGACCGTGTCAGTCATCCTTGGAGAGCTTGGCGAGGAAGGCCTGGGCCGCGTCCTTGTGGCGGGCCTTGAGGTTTTTGCCGACGATGGCCAGCAGGGCGGCGATCACCGCCGCGTCGTCGGTGAAGCCCAGCGCCGGCAGCACGTCCGGGATGGCGTCGGTCGGCAGCACGAAATAGGCCAGGGCGGCGAACATCATGCCCTTGGCCGCCGTCGGGGTCTCCGGATCGCGCGCGCACCACCACAGCGACAGGGCGTCGGCGGCGAACGGGATCTTCGAGGCCACCTTGCGCATCTTCGGCCAGAAGCCGCGCGTCACCCGCTGCTCGTTGACCCGCACCGTGGCCGGCACGAGGGCCTTCCTCGGATCCAGCACGTCGTCGGGCGTGACGCCGCCGTTGACGTCGGGGGATGGTTTGGCGTCGGCGCTCATCGGGTTAAACCGCTCCTCAACACACCAATTAAACGCAACCCCAGGGGAAACGTCCATGAAACTCGACAACACCGTCGCCGCCGTCGTCACCGGGGGCGCCTCGGGCCTTGGCGAGGCCACCGCCCGCGCCCTGGCCGCCCAGGGCGTGAAGGTCGCCATCTTCGACATGAACGAGGCTCGCGGCGAAGAGGTCGCCAAGGAGATCGGGGGCGTCTACTGCAAGGTCAACGTCACCAGCGACGCCGATGTCGACGCCGGCTTCGAAAAGGCCCGCGCCGCCCACGGCCAGGAGCGGATCCTGGTCAACTGCGCCGGCGTCGGCAACGCCGCCAAGACCGCCAGCCGCGACAAGGCCACCGGCGAGACCAAGCACTTCCCGCTCGATATCTTCGACCGCGTGATCCAGATCAACCTGGTGGGCACCTTCCGCTGCATCGCCAAGTCGGCCAAGGGCATGCTCGACCTCCCGCCGCTGCAGGACGGCGAGCGCGGCGCGATCGTCAACACCGCCAGCGTGGCGGGCGAGGACGGCCAGATCGGCCAGGCCGCCTATTCGGCCAGCAAGGGCGGCGTCATCGGCATGACCCTGCCGATCGCCCGCGACCTGATGAACGACGGCATCCGCGTCAACACCATCCTGCCGGGCATCTTCAACACCCCGCTGATGAACGCGGCGCCCGACAACGTGAAGGACGCCCTGGCCGCCAGCGTGCCGTTCCCCAAGCGCCTGGGAAACCCGGCCGAGTACGCCCAGCTGGCCCTGACGATGATCACCTGCGGCTATTTCAACGGCGAGGACGTGCGCCTGGACGGCGGTATCCGCATGGCCCCGCGCTGAGCCTTGCGTCCCCCTCCCTTCGGGGAGGGGGACGACGGCCGGGGGCGGATCAGCCCGCGACCTCTTCCTTTTCCAGCACCGGCTCGGCGGCGGGCATGCGCGAGCGCAGGGGCAGGGCGGGCACGAACAGGATCACCGCCAGGCCCAGCACGATCACCACCAGCGCGGCCTGCATCACGCCGCTGACGGCGAAGGCCAGGGCCTGGCCCAGCGCCGGGTCGCGGGTTCCGCCGACCACGCCGCTTTCCAGCGCCAGGCCCTGCAGGGCGCCCAGATCCAGCTTGCCGCCGCCATAGGCCGCCAGCCGCGTGGTCAGCAGGGCGCCGGCCACGGCCACGCCCACGGTCGAGCCGATCTGCCGGAAGAACTGGTTGGAGCTGGTGGCCACGCCGATGTCGCGCGGCGACACCGCGTTCTGGGTGGCCAGGTTGAAGAGGCTCTGGTTGGGGCCCAGGCCCACGCCGACCACGAGCAGCAGCAGGCACAGCAGATAAAGGTGCTGGATCCCGGCCAGGTGGGTCATCGGGACCACGCCGACCAGCAGCAGCGACGCCCCGCCCAGCATGAACGGCTTGTACTTGCCCGTGCGGGTGACCAGCTGGCCCGACACCGCCGAGCCGACGATCAGCCCGCCCATCAGCGGCAGCATGGCCAGGCCCGAGGTGGTGGCGTCGACGCCCAGGCCCAGCTGCATGTAGAGCGGCAGGAACACCGCCACCCCCATGAAGGCCATCGAGATCAGGAAGGCGGCCAGGTTGGCCGTGACGAAGGTCTTGTTCCTGAACAGGTGCAGGGGGACGATCGGGTTCGACACCCGGCTCTCGACATAGACGAAGAGGCCCAGCGCCACGGCCGCGCCGACGAACAGGCCGATGCTCTGGGGCGAGGCCCAGGCGATGTCGTGGCCGCCGAGGCTGAGCGCCAGCAGCAGCGGCACGAAGGCGGCGATCAGCAGGGCCGCGCCCAGGAAGTCGATATTGCCCGAGCGCTGGTGCGGCAGGGCCGGCATCTTCACCAGGATCATGAACAGCGACAGCAGGCAGAGCGGCAGGTTGACGTAGAACACCCAGCGCCAGCCGGCGATCACGTGGCCGGCCAGGTGGACCGTGCCGTGGTCGGTGAAATAGCCGCCGATCAGCGGGCCCAGCACGCTGGACAGCCCGAACACCGAGCCGAAGATGCCGGCGAACTTGCCCCGCTCGCGCGGCGGATAGAGGTCGGCGATGATCGCGAAGGCGGTGGTGAACAGGGCCCCGCCGCCGATCCCCTGCAGGGCGCGGAAGACGATCAGCTGCACCATGCCGCTCATGCCGGCCAGGGTTCCGAACTCGCCCGACAGGCCCGACAGCCACGAGCCGACCATGAAGATCGAGATCCCGACCACCAGCACGGGCTTGCGGCCGTAGATGTCGCCCAGCTTGCCCCAGATCGGCACCATCACCGTCGAGCTCAGGAGGTAGGCGGTGGTCACCCAGCTGTAGAGCGTCAGGCCGTGCAGTTCGGAGATGATCCGCGGCATGGCGGTGGAGACGATGGTCTGGTCGAGCGCGCTGAGCAGAAAGACGATCATCAGGCCGGCCAGGGTGGTGCGGCGTTCGGCGTCGGTGAATTGACCGGTCATGCGGTGGTCCGTCGATCTTGGTCGCCCCGCCTAGCACGGTTCGCCGGGCCAAGGGCAGGTGCGATGCGACAAGAGGTCGAGGGGCGGTGAAGCCGACTTTCTCTGCTCCGCTTCACGGGGGAGGAGCAGGGTCTCCGATCCTTGATCCAACCTCTGGTCGCTCGCCGCCCGGGTCCAACCGGCGTAAGTCGTTCCGGCGCCTTTCAAGGATGTTCCATGCGTCGTTTCACTCCGCTGCTGCCTCTGCTGGCTCTCGCCCCCGTGCTCGGCGCGGCCGCGCCGCGGGCGGTGGAGGTCGACATTCGCCAGGCCTGGGCCCGGCCGGTGGCGGCCGCGGGCATGAACAGCGCCGGCTACATGGTGCTGGCCAATCGCGGCCGCGCGCCGCTCACCCTGACGGGCGCCGCCAGCCCGCTGGCCCGCGAGGTGATGGTCCATCGCACGACGCAGGCCAGCGGCGTCTCGTCGATGCGGGCCATGACCCAGGGCCTGGTGATCCCGCCGGGCGGCCAGGTCGCCTTCGCGCCGGGCGGAAACCACTTCATGATCATGGGCCTCAAGCGCCCGCTCAAGCCGGGCGAGCGCCTGCCGCTGACCCTGACCTTCGACGGCGGCCGCAAGGTCGAGGCGCAACTGGCGGTGCGGACGGCTCCGCCGCAACCCGTGGCTGCGGCCGCGCCCGCCGCGCCGCATCGGCACTGACCCAAGGTGGCGCTTGCGTGGGCGCCAGGCCCGCCTGTGGAAACATGACAGAATTTTAAGGCAGGAAATTCCGATCTCCGGCGCAGATTGCCGCCGGTTTTCCAACGGATCTGCCTTTCGATGAAAAAAGCTTGGTTCGGCGCCGCCGCGGCGGTCGCCCTTTCGATCTCCGCCTTCGGCGCCCAGGCTCACGAAGAGCACGCCTGTCTCGACGACGCCTGCACCGTCCAGTCGCTGTTCGCCCAGGGCGCGGAAGGCGGCGGCGCGGCCGTCTCGCTGGAGTCGCCGCGCTACGGCGCCTGGGGCTTCGACCTCACGGGCATGAACACCTCGGTCAAGCCGGGCGACGACTTCTACAAGTACGCCAACGGCAAGTGGGACGAGACCACCCAGATCCCCGCCGACCGCACCCGCTACGGCAATTTCGACAAGCTGGCCGAGCTGTCGGAAGCCCGCACCCGCGCCATCATCGAGGGCGCCGCCGCCGGCAAGACCACCGACGCCGACAGCGTCAAGGTGGGCGCGGCCTACAAGGCCTTCATGGACGAGGCCCGCATCGAGAAGCTGGACGCCGCGCCGATCGCCGGCGAGCTGAAGCAGATCAAGGCCATCAAGACCAAGGACGAGTTCACCGCCCTGATGGGCAAGAGCCCGACCACGGCCTTCGCCTCGATCCTCAGCCTCTACGTCTCGACCGACGCCAAGAACCCCACCCGCTACGCCGTCTATGCCGGCACGGGCGGCCTGTCGCTGCCTGACCGCGACTACTATCTCGACGCCAAGTTCGCCGACAAGAAGGCCGCCTACGAGCTCTACGTCGCCAAGATGCTGGGCTTCGCCGGCTGGGCCAATCCGGCCGAGAGCGCCAAGGCCGTGGTCGCCTTCGAAACCCAACTGGCCGAAGCCAGCTGGACCCGCGTCGAGCGCCGCAACCGCGACAAGACCTACAACCCCAAGACCTGGGCCGAGCTTCAGGCCCTGACCCCGGGCTACGACTGGAACCGCTATCTGGTCGGCACCGAGCTGCCCAAGCTCGACCGCGTGGTGGTGACCACCGACACCGCCTTCCCGAAGTTCGCCAAGGTCTATGCCGACACCTCGCTCGACACCCTGAAGGCCTGGCAGGCGTTCAAGGTCGTCGACGGCGCGGCCCCGATGCTGTCCAAGCGCTTCGCCGACGCGGCGTTCGAGTTCCGCGGCAAGACCCTGTCGGGCCAGCCCGAGCAGCGCCCGCGCTGGAAGCGCGGCGTCGCCCAGGTCAACGGCATGCTCGGCGAGAGCGTCGGCAAGGTCTATGTGGCCGAGTACTTCCCGCCGGACTCCAAGGCCAAGATGGTCGACCTGGTGGCCAACCTGCGCACCGCGCTGAAGGCCCGCATCGAAGGCCTCGACTGGATGGGCCCGGAGACCAAGGACAAGGCCCTCGACAAGCTGGCCAAGTTCACCGTCAAGATCGGCTATCCCGACAAGTGGCGCGACTACTCCAAGCTGGAGATCCGCGCCGACGACGCCTACGGCAACGCCCTGCGGGCCGGGGCCTTCGAATGGCGTCATGACGTCGAGCGCCTGAACCAGCCGGTCGACAAGACCGAGTGGGGCATGACCCCGCAGACGGTCAACGCCTACTACAACTCGGTCAACAACGAGATCGTGTTCCCGGCCGCCATCCTGCAGGCGCCGTTCTTCCATCCGGACGCCGACCCGGCCGTCAACTACGGCGGCATCGGCGGCGTGATCGGCCACGAGATCGGCCACGGCTTCGACGACCAGGGCCGCAAGTCCGACGGCGACGGCGTGCTGCGCGACTGGTGGACGGCGGAAGACGCCGCCAAGTTCGACGTGCAGAAGGCCAAGCTGGGCGCGCAGTACTCGGCGTTCGAGCCCTTCCCGGGCGTGCACGTCAACGGCGACCTGACGATGGGCGAGAACATCGGCGACATGGGCGGCCTGTCCTTCGGCCTCGACGCCTACCACGCCTCGCTGCACGGCAAGCCGGCCCCGGTGCTGGACGGCTTCACCGGCGACCAGCGCGTCTATCTGGGCTGGGCCCAGGTGTGGCGCCAGAAGAGCCGCGACGATGCGCTCAAGCAGCAGATCGCCAGCGACCCGCACTCGCCGGCCTACTACCGCGTCAACGGCACCATCCGGAACCAGCCGGGCTGGTACAAGGCCTATGACGTCCAGCCGGGCGACAAGCTGTACATCGCGCCGGAAGATCGCGTGAAGATCTGGTGATCTGAGCGTTCTCCTCCCTCGCGTAGCGGGGGAGGTGGCGCGCTGCGGATACGCAGCGTGACGGAGGGGGCGACGGCCGGCAATGAGCCCAGTCTCGCCCCCTCCACCGCTTCGCGGTCCCCCTCCCCCGCACGCGGGGGAGGAGTTAGAACCCCGGACCTTGCGGTCCGGGGTTTTTCTTTGGCCTCACGTCGCCGCGTCGAGGATGGCCTCGCGCACCAGGTCGGGGCGCTCCATCGGCAGGAAGTGGCTGGTTCCGGCCAGGGTCTCGATGCGCACGGCCTTGCCGCGGCGGGCGAAGGCGGCGCCGTCGCCGATGCGGCAGGTCGAGCCGGTCTCGGCCGCCAGGATCCGCACGGGTCCGCGGAACTGGCTGACCGCCCGCCACGGATCGTGGCCCTGGGCGGCGTAGTTGGAGGCCTCCCAGGCCGGCGTGCAGGCCAGTTCGACCTTGCCGTCGGGACGGTCCTTGAAGCCGCCGCCGACATAGTCGGCCAGCATGGTCTCGGGCCAGGTCTTGAAGGCGCCGCGGCCGCGATAGGCGGCGAAGGCGGCCTCGCGGCTGTCGAACACCTCGCGCCGGCGGCTGGCGGCCTGGGCGATCGGCATGCGCTTCCAGAGGCGCCCCGAAGTCCACGGCGCCTTGGCGTAGAGGGCCACCAGGCGCGGCATGATCACCGGATCCAGCAGCACGACGCTGGAGACCTTGCCCGGGGCCTGGGCGGCGGCCAGCAGGCTGACCGTGGCCCCCATCGAGTGGCCGGCCAGCACCACCGGGGCCTGGTCCAGCGCCCGCAGCAGCGCCAGCAGGTCGTCGCGCAGGTCGAGCCACGAGCGGCGGCCGTCGGGATCGGCGGCCAGGCGGCTGTCGCCGTGGCCGCGCTGGTCGACGGCCAGCACCCGCAGGCCGGCCGACAACGGGGCCAGCAGGGCGCGATAGGTCTGGGCGTTGAAGCCGTTGGCGTGCACGAAGACGACGTCGACCGCGCGGCTGGCCGGGCCGAAGTCCAGCGCGGCCATCTCGCCGTCGCCGGCGGGGCTGTCGATGGCGATGAAACGCCGCTTGGGCTCGCGGAAGACGGCGGCGTCCATCGGCCAGAGGTTCCTTCTTCGGCTCTTCCCGCTAACGTAGGCGCCCACAGCCCCGCCGTCCAATGGAGCCGACGATGAATCCGCTCGCCACCATCGGCTACGAGACCGACACCCAGGGCGGCATGATCGATCGGCTGAAGGCGGCCGGGGTGGAGCTGGTGGTCGACGTGCGGGCGGTGGCCTCGTCGCGCAAGGCCGGTTTCTCCAAGACCCTGCTGGGAAACAGCCTGCAGGACCAGGGCATCGGCTACCTGCACCTGCAGCCGCTGGGCACGCCCAAGGCCGGCCGCGACGCCGCCCGCGCGGGCCGCACCGACGAGATGCGGGCAATCTTCGCCGCCCACCTGGAAGAGCCCAAGGCCCAGCTGGCCCTGGCCCAGGCCACGCAGCTGGCGGGCGAAAAGCGGATCGCCCTGCTGTGCTACGAGGACGACCCGGCCTGCTGCCACCGCCGCATCGTCGCCGACCGCATCCGCCAGGCGCTCAAATGCGAGGTCGTGGACCTGTGATTAAGACGGTGCTGGCCGGTTACGAGGCCGACGGGCAGGACCTGGTCGACCGGTTCGAGGCCATAGACCCCGCCGGGCTCTACGCGCCTGTGGCCCAATTCATTCCAGCGGCGCGGGCCAGGATCGCTGACATCGGGGCCGGCACGGGACGCGACGCGGCCTGGCTGGCGGGCCTGGGCCACGCGGTGGTCACCGTCGAGCCGGTCGCGGCCCTGCGCGAGGCGGGCCGGGCGCTGCATCCCGAGCTGGCCTGGATCGACGACCGCCTGCCTGAACTTTCAGGCCTGCGCGGCGAGCGTTTCGACCGCTTGCTGCTGAGCGGCGTCTGGCAGCACCTGGACGATCAGGCCCGCGCCGAGGCGATGCCGGCGCTGGCCGACCTGCTGGCGAGGAACGGGGTGCTGGTGATGTCGCTGCGCCATGGCCCCGGCGCGCCGTCGCGGCCGGTCTGGCCGGTGGACGTGCAGGCGACCGTGGCGCTGGCGCGCGACGCCGGGCTGCGGCTGGTCCACCGCGCCGAGGCGGCCTCGGTGCAGGCCGGCAACCAGGCGGCGGGGGTGACCTGGACCTGGGTGTGTTTCGAGGGGCAGGGGCGATGAAGGCTCTCGTGACCATGCTTTCGCTTCTATCCCTGACGGCCTGCGGCCGGCCTCAGGCCGAGTGCGTGGCGAGCCCCGAGGTCAGGGTGAGCATCGACGCGCGAACCTTTCGCGTCCCCACCCGCCTGCGGCCGGCGATCCTGGGCGTGGACGGCGAGGCGCGCCTTCCGAGCCGCGCTCGTCGCGACGCGCACGGCGGATGGGCCTATTGTCAGGATGCTTCAGAGCCGCCGGCGCGGGCGACGTCGATCTCGTTCCGTCCTTCCGGCGCCGGGCTGGAGGGGGTGGACCTGTTGATCATCGGCCGGCCCGTCGCGCCGAAGCGCTTGGCTCCCTCCGCTTACCCCACGCATGAGGAGGCCGGCTTCGAGGTGACGCCGACGAAGGGGCCGATCCATGTGTTCAGTCCGGCCGGCCGCGCCTGGTCTTCACCCGTCGGCGCCTCGTGCATGCCGTTCGCGGCCGAGCCTGCGCGGGGGTCGTGCCGCGTGTCGTTCGTCACGCGAAGGGGCGCCGCGGTCACCTTCGACCTGCGCGGCGAGCCGAGCCTGGCCGAGTGGCCGCGAATGATCGCTGCGGTGGACGCCTACGTTTCCGGCCTGGAGGCGCGGGACTGACGGATGGTGACGCCTCTCCCGCCGGGCGGGAGAGGCGTGCGGCCATCAGACCTGCGTCAGCTGCCACTCGCCGCGGCCGTCCTTGCAGGCGTTGTAGCGCTCGGTGGCCGGGCGCTGGCCGCGGGTCGAGATCTGGGCGGCGATGGTGCGGCACGACGGCTCGGGGCCGTAGCCGCTGGCGGTCAGCAGGCTGCTCGACACGTAACCCGTCCCGTAGCCGCCGCGGCCGACCAGCAGCCAGTTGGAGCCGGGCACGCCGCCCAGCACCTCGACGCGCTCGCCGGCCGACAGCTTGCCGACCACGCTCTCGCTGGTCGACGGACCGGCGCGCAGGTTGGCGGTCGAGCGGACGGTGTAGTCGGCGCCGACGGCGTCGTAGCTGGCGAGCTGACGGATGTTGCGCTCGAAGCGCAGCTGGTCGCCGGCGATCGGCGGGCCGTAGGTCGAGGCCACCACGTCGATGCGGCCCGAGGCGCCGGTGCGGGGGTTGCTCCAGGCCTGCGACTGGCCGGTTTCCAGCGCCTTCTTGGTGGCGGCCTGGGCGCGGGCGGTGTCGGTCGACTGCATGCGGCAGCCGATGTACGAGCCCGCCGCCGCGCCGGCGGCCGCGCCGACCAGGGCGCCCAGGCCCTTCTCGTTCTTGGCCACCTGGGTGCCCAGCAGGGCGCCGACGCCGGCCCCGATCAGGGCGCCGCCCTCCTGCTTGCCGCCGCTGGCGTCGCACGAGAACAGGCCGCCCAGCGGCTTGCCCTGGGCCAGGGCGGGGGCGGGCGCGGCCAGGCCCGCACCCAGCAGGGCGGCGATCGACAGGGCGGCGGGGATGGACTTGCTCATGACGTGGCTCCTTGCGCGGGGCGGATCGTCGTCCTCTGGGGAAAGGACGATGCGTCCGCCGGATTTGACGTCGCCGCCGCCGCCCGTGCTATCGTTCAGGTGAACAATGATAAGGGAGGCGACGATGGGTAATGAAACACCGTCCGACTATAGCTGCTTTAAGGTAGAGGTCGAAGCGGGCGTCGCTCACCTCAAGCTGATAAGGGCGGAAAGCTTCAACAGCATGACGCGTTCGTTCTGGCGCGAGCTGCCGGCGATCGTGAACGACCTCGACAGGCGTGGCGGCGTGCGGGCCATCGTCATCTCCTCGACCGGCAAGCACTTCAGCGCGGGCATGGATCTTTCGGTGTTCGCCGACGAGGGCGTCACCGGCGGCGAGCCCGTCGACCGCCACGTGGCCGCCGAGGCCTTCCGCCACAAGGTCAAGGGGCTGCAGGAGACCTTCTCGTGCCTGGAGCGGGCGCGGATGCCGGTGATCATGGCCATCCAGGGCGGCTGCATCGGCGGCGCGGTCGACTTCGCCACCGCCTGCGACATCCGTTACGCCACGGCCGACGCCTATTTCGTGATCCAGGAGATCAACATCGGCATGACCGCCGACGTCGGCACCTTCCCGCGCCTGTGCAACCTGATCCCCGAGGGCTGGGTCAAGGAGCTGGCCTATACCGGCCGCAAGCTGCCGGCGCAGAAGGCCCTGGAGCTGGGCCTCGTCAACGCCGTGTTCGACAGCCATGAGGCCGTGGTCGCCCACGCCCTGGAGACCGCCCGCGAGATCGCCGGCAAGACGCCGCTGGCGGTGACCGGCAGCAAGGTGATCATCAACTACGCCCGCGACCATTCGGTGGCCGACACGCTGGACTACCTGGCGGTCTGGCAGTCGGGCATGCTGGCGGGGCCGCACATGGCAGAGGCCTTCGCCGCCAAGGCCGGCAAGCGCGAACCGGTCTATCCGGACCTGGCGCCGATCAAGGCGGGGATCTGACCCCGCCTCGCATCAGATCTTGCGGGTGATCTCGATCGCCTGCCAGCCGGCGTTGGGGCCCTGGCCGTCGGGGTCGAAGCTGTAGTGCACGGTGCGCCAGCCGCCGGCGTTGCTGCGATGCCAGCCGATGGCCTTCCAGCCAGCGGGATAGTTCATCATGTCTTCGAAGTCGGGCTCGCCCAGCGGCGAGCCCAGCACCGGCTCGGCCTTCAGCCGGGCGACGGTGGCGGCCGGATCGGCGGGCTGCAGATAGAGGCGGCACTCGGAGGTTCCGCCCAGGTTGCTGACCATCAGCATGGCCGGGCGGCCGGCGATCGTTCCGGTGCGGATCTCCTGGATGTCGCTGGCGCCGATGCCGGCCAGCAGCGGCGGGGCGGCCTTGGGATCCATGGCCGTCCAGCCGGTGGCGCGGACCTTGCGGCGGATCTCGAGGTGCGAGGCCGGCGCGACGCACACGTCGCGGAAGGCCGCCAGTTCGCTGCTCAGGTTCGGCGGGGCGACGGGCTTGGAGACGGCCGAGACGGCCAGGGCCCCGCCGCCCAGCAGGGCGGCGCCGGCGACGGACAGGGCCAGGAGGGTACGCGCGTTCATCACTCAAGGTTGAGGCGCGCCGAGGGGCCTCGTCAAGCGCCGCGATCAGCGTCCCTGCCAGATCTCCGGCCGCTGATCGAGGAAGGCCGACAGGCGGGCGGAAATCCCCTGCTGGTCGCGGGCCGAGGGGTGCCAGTCGCAGCCGGTCAGCTCCATCTCGCCCACCGGAATGACGGCCAGGCGGGTCTCGCCGTCGGCCTTCAGCGCCTCGGCGACGCGGTCGACCTGGGCGGCGATCTCGCCTTCGGCGCTGGGCGGGGCCAGCAGGATCACGAAGGCCTGGGGCTGGCGGGCGCGGATGTCGCGCACGAAGCGGGCGTAGGCGGCCACGTAGTCGTCGCGCAGGGCCCGGCGGTCCTTCCACCGCTCGCCGGCCTTCAGCGGCGTGGAGAAGTCGTTGGTGCCCAGGTTGATCACCACCACCTGCGGTCGCCAGTTGTCGTCGCGGTAGCCGGGGGCGTCGCCCAGCAGGGCCTTGGGCCAGGCGGTCGGCAGGGTGTCGCCGCCCATGCCGTCGAAATTGCGCACGATACCCCGGCCGGAGATGGCGTTGACCTGGCGCTCGGCGCCGAAGCGCTGGGCGGTGAGGGGGCCAAAGGCGATGGAGTTGTCGGTGGTCATCCACACGCCGTCGCCCGGGCAGGCGCGGACGTCGGAGGCGTCGCCATAGCCGACGCTGTGGGAGTCGCCGATGAACTCGATCTGGCGACGGGGCGCGGCCAGGGGCAAGGGGAGGGACTGCGCCTGGCCGCCGTCCAGGAAGAAGCCGCCGAAGCGGGCTGGGGCGGCCTGCATCTCGTTGACGACGCTGGCGCGCACCAGGTGACGGCCGTTGGCCAGGCCCTCGATGCGGTAGAGGCCGGGGGCAGGCTTGACCAGCCGGCCGACCGGCGCGCCGTCGATGGAGAGGTGCAGGATCTGGTCGCCGGCCCCGACCTTGAACAGCACCGTCTCGCCCGCGAAGGCGGCCTCGAAGCGGGCGCTGGGCCACTGGTAGGTCCAGCCTTCCGGCCCGGCGACGACGCGGCCGCCGGCCAGCGCGGGCAGGGGCGTCAGGGCGGACGTTTCGGGAGCGGGGGCCAGGCGCGGCTGGGCCAGCGCGAGGGCGGGAACCAGGGCGGCCAGAGCCGCGGCCGTCACAAGCCCTCGAAATCCCATCGCGCCCTCCGGTTCGTGTGCGAGGGCCTTCGTGTAGCGGGTGGGCGCAATAAGGAAAGTCGGAAAAGGTATTCCGGCGCCCCTCTCCCCCTGCGGGAGAGGGTGGCCTCGCGGAACGAGGTCGGGTGAGGGGTCTCTCAGAAGTTTGTGGAGAGGCCTTTCGACCCCTCATCCGTCGGCCTTCGGCCGCCACCTTCTCCCGCAAGGGGAGAAGGTTCACTTGGCGACGAGGCCCTCGGGCAGCTCCGCGCCGCGCAGGTCGCAGCCGGAAAGGTTGGCGCGCGACAGGTCCGCGCCGATCAGGCGGGCGCGGGCGGCGCTGGCCCCAGACAGGTTGGCGCCGCGCAGCACCGCGCGGGTCAGGTCGGCGCGCAGGGCGCGGCCCTCGCCGATGACCAGCGGTCCCAGCTTGGCGCCCGTCAGGTCGGCGCGGGCCAGGTCGGCGTCGGCCAGACGCGCGCCGCGCAGGTCGGCCTTGCGCAGGTTGGCCCCGCGCAGGTCGGCGCCGACGAGGTTGGCGCCCTGCAGTTCGACGCCCTCCAGGTCCATGCCGAAGAAGATCGCGCCGGGGGCGGAAAGGCCGCTCAGCTTGCGGCCCTTCAGGCGGCGCAGGGGGCGGAAGTCGACCTGCGGGATGCTGGCCGCCCGACCCTTGGCGCCGCTGCTGGCGCAGAACGCCTCGTGGGCTTCCAGAAGCTCGTGCAGCGGCTGGTCGTCGACATAGATCAGCGGCGGCGGGGCGCGCAGCACCTCGGCCAGGTCGGCGTCCTCGAGATTGGCGCCGGAAGTGTCGACGCCGGTCAGCACCGCGCGGCGCAGCAGGGCGCCCGACAGGTCGGCCCCGAAGATCTCGGCGTTGGTCAGGTCGACCCGGTTCATCGTGGCGTTGTTCAGCCGTGCGCCCGACAGCGTGGCGCCCGACAGGTCGGCGTCGGTCAGGTCGGCGGCGCGGGCGAAGGCGCCTGACATCTGGGCCCCGCTCATCTTGGCGCCCTTCAAGAGGGCGTAGTCGAGGCCGGCGCCGTCCTCGGCGTGGCGCAGCAGGCGGAAGCCCTCGGCCCCGTCCTGCACGGCCGTCAGCCCCTCGCGCAGGTCGCAGCTGGAGAGGTCGGCGCCCGACAGGTTGGCCCCGCGCAGATAGGCTCCGCGCATGTCGACCCGGGTCAGGCGCGCGCCGCGCAGGTCGGCGTCGCGCAGGTCCGCGCCGTACAGCACCGCCCTGTCCAGCACCGCGCCGCGCAGCGAGGCCCCGGCCAACAGCGCGCCGGTCAGGTCGGCCTCGGACAGGTCCGCGCCGTCCAGCTCGAAGTGCGACAGGTCCAGATAGGCCAGGGTCGCGCGCCGCCCGGCCGGCAGGCCCTTGAGGTACCGCGCGTGCGCCTCCACCGCGGCCTTGACGGCGGCGGCGGGAGCCTTGCGGATCAGGCTCTGCGGCGAAGGGGCGGGAAGGGGCGACATCGGTGTTTTTATCAAGTGTTCCGGCCGTTTATGCCGAAGCTCCGCTTAAGGAACGGTTTGTTTTGCGGCTGTGAAACAAGTCACAGCCAGCCTTTTCGGCGGAACCAGATCAGCGGGAACAGGGCCGCGGCCAGCATCAGCCCCAGCGCCATCGGATAGCCCTCCATCCAGCGCAGTTCAGGCATGTGCTCGAAGTTCATCCCGTAGATGCCGGCGATCAGGGTCGGCGGCAGGAACACGGCCGAGAACACCGAGAAGATCTTGAAGATCTGGTTCTGCTCGATGTTGATGAAGCCCAGCGCCGCGTCGAGCAGGAAGGTGATGTTGCCCGACAGGTAGCTGGAATGGTCGGTGATCGACTGCACGTCGCGCTGCAGCGATTTGAGGTGGTCGCGCAGGTCCTTGTCGCCCTCGAACTGCTCGGCGAGGCTGGCGAACGACAGCAGGCGCGCCAGGCTGACCAGGCTGTCGCGGGCCTTGGCGTTGACGTTCTGCGCCCGGCCCAGGCGGCTGAGGATCTTTTCGAAGGCCGCGCCGCGCGGGCGGCTGAAGATGGTGCGCGACTGGGCCTCGACCTCGCCGGCGGTGCGCTCGAGAATGTCGGCGGTGCGGTCGACGATGGCGTCCAGCAGGCCAAGGAAGGTCTGCGGGCCGTGCGGGCAGAGGCTGGGCTGGCGCTCAGCCTGGGCGGCGAACACCGAGAAGGCGCGGGGCTCGACGTAGCGGATGGTCACCAGCTTGTCGCCGGCCAGCACGAAGGTCACCGGCGCGGCCGTGGGCAGCTCGCCCTCGGCGTTGACCAGGATCGTGGCGGTCATGAAGGTGCCGCCGTCCTCCTGGTAGAGGCGCGAGGAGGCCTCGATCTCGGCCATTTCCTCGCGGGTGGGCAGCAGCAGGCCGATCGACTGCTCGACGGCCACTTCCTCGGCGCGGGTGGGGTCGACGAGCTCGATCCAGACGGCGTCGGTCGGCAGCCGCCAGTCGGGCGTATGGCCGCCCGGCTCGAAGCCCGGGGCACCTTGTCGGAGAACTCTCAGCATGGATCGACCCGGACCTTCACCTCACGGGTGTGGCAGGGGCTTTGGGTCGCGTCAACGCACCTGGGCGTCGATCGATGTGGAGATCAGCGCGGCTGCTGAGCCTGCTTGTCGTCGCCTTGGGCGGCGGCGATCAGGGCGGCGATGCGGTCGGTGGAGTCGGCGGCCTGGTTGATCATGTCCAGCGGGTTGGCGCGGACCGACGAGGCGACCTGGTTGGCGGCCTGCTTGGCCAGCGACACGGCGGCGTTCTGGGCGAGCGCCAGCTTGCTGGTGGCCGCGGCGATCGTGATCGCCTGCTGGTTCTGATAGATGAAGCCGTGGGTCGGATAGACCGTGGTGCCCAGATCGCGGATCGGGTCGTACCAGACCTTGACCTGGCTCCAGTCGCCGGCGGGCGAGACGTCGACGACGGTGACGTCCTTCTCGACCTGGCCGCGGGCACCGTTCATGACGGACCAGTTGGCGTGGGTGACCTGGATCACCCGGTCGGTCAGCACCTGCGAAACGAAGGCGACGTGGCCGAGGTTCATGCGGCCGGTGGGCTTGAAGCAGAGGACGGCGCCGGCCTTGGGCGTGAAACCGGTCTCGTACTTGCCGGTGGCCTGGCCCCACCAGGTGCGGGCGTCGCCGAAGATCTGGATGCCCGACATCAGGCGGGCGAAGGGGACGCACTGCCAGTAACCGTCGGCCACGGCGCTCGAGATCGGCGCGAGGCTGATCATGGCCGCAGCGGCCAGGGAACCCCAAAGGGCTCTCTTCCGTTTCGTCATGCTTGGGTACTCCCCCGCGTCACTGGGTAGGGGGATAACCCTGACGGAAAAATATGAAAAGAGTGTTTATTAGGCCACAGTGGCGGTTGCGGCCGCGCTACGGCGTCGCTTGGCCACAGACTTCATGAAGTCTCGGGCCGGCTTTTCCACCAGGTGATACGACGCCGCCGACAGTGGAACCAAGGCTGCGACGATTAACGCCCAGACGGCCAGCGGCAGTTTGTCGCCCTCTATGTTCAAGAGCTTTGCTGCGCCGTTGATCGCCAGGATCTTCCACGGGATGCAGATCATGTAGGTCGAGTAGCTGATCTCGCCCAAATACACGAACATGCTTTGCGAAGCGAAGGTCGAACCGGCCTTGGCCAGGCGCGCCAGGGATAGAATAAATCCGCCCAAAATGGTCACGATCAACGCATCGGGCGCCTGGAGCTGCACTGTAGCGAGCAGCAGGAGGCCCGCGAAAGCGGCGCCGATTCCCGCGCCGCGAAGGCTCAGGTCCTGGTTCTTCCACAGGGTGTAGAGCGCGCAGCCGTAGAAGAAGCACGGCACGATGCGCAGGGCGCCCCAGCGGATCGTGGCCTCGGTCAGCGAAAATCCGGCCAGCTTCTCGAAGGCCGGATAGAGCCCGGCGATCACCAGCAGGGCCGCGCCCAGCAGCACCAGCGGCCGCTGCCGCAGCTTCCAGGCGACGAAGGCGAAGGCCGGGAAGCTGAGATAGGCGAACCACTCGGCCGAAATCGACCACGAGGGGTGGTTCCAGCCCGACACCGGCGCGAAACCCCAGGCCTGAACCAGCAGCAGGTTGGCCGGCAGGGCGTCCCAGGCCAGCATGTTCTTGTCGACGGCAATGCCGGCGATCCCGGCGGCGACCGCCATCAGGCCCACGCCCGCCAGGGTGAAGAGGTGCAGCGGATAGACTCGCGCCAGCCGGTTCCACAGGAAGCCGCCATAGCCGAACCGGCCCTCGCCGAAAGCCGTCAGATAGACGTGGCAGAGGATGAAGCCCGACAGGATGAAGAAGGCCTCGACGCCCAGGTAGCCCTTGGCCACGACGCCGGGAACCGTTCCGTCCACGGCGAGGTTTGGCCAGTAGTGGTACATCACCACCCAGAAGGCGGCGAAAAACCGCAAAGCGGTTAGGGGCTTGATATGGGCGGCGTCAGGCATATCTGCTTCTTCCGTGTCCGAGTTTCGCCGCAATTCGCCGATCGCCGTTTGGCGACCGCGGCGGGCTCTGCGACGGGCTGGGACCTGCTCAATTCTCACTCAGCCTAACCGGGACCCATGAACGAACTCCTTCAACTCGCCACCGACCCGGGCGCCTGGGCCGCCCTCGTCACCCTGGTGACCATGGAAATCGTCCTCGGGATCGACAACCTGGTCTTCATCTCGATCCTGTCGAACCGGCTGCCGCCCGAGCATCGCCAGCGTGTGCGCCGCATCGGCATCTCGCTGGCGCTGATCATGCGCCTGGCGCTGCTGTCGACCATCGCCTTCATCGTCGGCCTGACCGCCCCGGTCTTCAACCTGGGCATCGTCGGCCCGCTGGGCAGCCACGGCGAGCCGGCCTTCGAGACGGCCTTCTCCTGGCGCGACCTGATCCTGATCGCCGGCGGCCTGTTCCTGATCTGGAAGGCCACCAAGGAGATCCACCACACGGTCGACCCCAAGCACGAGAGCAACGACGTGCTCGACAAGACGGGCGTCGTGATCTCGAACGTCGGCGCGGCGATCTTCCAGATCATCCTCTTGGACCTGGTGTTCTCGATCGACTCGATCCTGACCGCCGTGGGCATGACCGACCACCTGCCGATCATGGTCATCGCCGTGATCGCCGCCGTGACCGTGATGCTGCTGGCCGCCGACCCGCTGGGCAACTTCATCAACGCCAACCCGACCGTGGTCATGCTGGCCCTGGGCTTCCTCTTGATGATCGGCACCGTGCTGATCGCCGAGGGCTTCGGGGTGCACGTGCCCAAGGGCTACATCTACACCGCCATGGCCTTCTCGGCCGGCGTCGAGGGCCTGAACATGCTCTCGCGCCGCGCGGCGGAGCGGAAGCACAAGAAGGAATGACCATGATCCTTCTCCCCTTGTGGGAGAAGGTGTCGGCGATAGCCGACGGATGAGGGGTTTCTCAGACGCAGAACGCCGCGACAGCTGATCGGCTGTCGCGGCGTTTCTGTTTCAAGGACCCTCTCCCTGAAGGGAGAGGTGTCGGCGAAGCCGACGGAGAGGGGAGGGGCTGCGAAACCGGCCGCCTCTCCGGCGGCTGAAAACGTCCCCCCTCCGGCCCTCCGGGCCACCTCCCCCAGGAGGGGGAGGGTCTTTAATGCGCCGGGGCCGGCGGCGGCTGGCGCCTCGGGGCGCGCTGGAGCATCCCGCGGGCGATCTCCTGCTCGCCGATCAGGGCTTCGGTGGCGCCCATCTGGCCCAGCAGCTCGACGTCGGCGTCGGTGTAGGCGCGGGCGATGATGCGGGCGTCGGGATTGGCCGCGCGGGCCTGCTCGATGATCCGCGCCGCCTCGAAGGGGCTGGGCACCGCCACGAAGACGTGGGTGGCCTTGTCCAGGCCCGCCTTCATCAGCACCTCGGGGCGCACGGCGTTGCCCTGCACCACCTCGTAGCCTGCCTCGCGCAGCTCGGCGGCGCGCTCGACCTCGTCCTCGATGACCACCAGCGGCGTGCGGTTGCGCAGGCCCTCGGCCACGGCCTTGCCCACCCGGCCGTAGCCGACCAGCACCGCGTGCGGCTGGGCGGCGGCGGCCACCGGCTCGCTGGCGCCCTCCTTGGCCGAGACCTTGACCAGCGCCTTGTCCAGCCAGGCGAACAGCAGCGGGTTGATCAGGATCGACAGGATGGCGCCGGCCAGGATCAGGTCGCGGCCCTCCGGCGGCAGCAGCTTCAGCGACACGCCAAGGCCCGCCAGGATGAACGAGAACTCGCCGATCTGGGCCAGGCTAACCGAGATGGTCAGGGCCACGCTCTTGGGGCGCTTGAAGGCCACGACGATGAAGTAGGCAGCGACCGACTTGCCCAGCACGATGATCGCCACGGTGGCCAGCACCGCCAGCGGCTCGCGCAGCAGCACCATCGGGTCGAACAGCATGCCGATCGAGACGAAGAACAGCACCGCGAACGCGTCGCGCAGGGGCAGGGTCTCGTTGGCGGCCTGATGCGACAGCTCGCTCTCGGCCATGATCATGCCGGCGAAGAAGGCGCCCAGCGCGAACGAGACGCCGAACAGCGCGGCCGAGCCGAACGCCACCCCAAGGGCGATGGCCAGCACCGCCAGGCGGAACAGCTCGCGCGAGCCGGTGTGGGCGATGCGGTGCAGGATCCACGGGATGACCCGGCGGCCGACGATCAGCATGAAGGCGACGAAGGCGGCGACCTTGCCGATGGTCAGGGCGAAGGCGCCCAGGATGCCGCCCGAGGCGTGGGCCGGGGCGGTTCCGCCCAGCACGCCCGACAGCGCCGGCAGCAGCACCAGGGCCAGCACCATGGCCAGGTCCTCGACGATCAGCCAACCGACGGCGATGCGGCCGCGGTCGGTCTCGATCAGCCGGCGCTCCTGCAGGGCGCGCAGCAGCACCACGGTCGAGGCCACCGACAAGGCCAGGCCGAACACCACGCCCGGCCCCCAGCCCCAGCCCAGCGCCACGGCCAGGCCCACGCCCATCAGGGTGGCGGCGGTGATCTGGGCCACCGCGCCGGGGATGGCGATCTTGCGCACCGCCATCAGGTCCTTGACCGAGAAGTGCAGGCCCACCCCGAACATCAGCAGGATGACCCCGATCTCCGCCAGCTGCGGGGCCAGTTCCTGGTCGGCGACGTAGCCCGGCGTGAACGGCCCGACGATGACCCCGGCCAGCAGGTAGCCGACCAGCACCGGCAGCTTCAACCGATTGGCGAGCGCGCCGAAGACGAAAGCCAGGCCCAGGCCCGCGACGATGGTGGCGATCAGCGAGGTGTGGTGCAAAGGGCCTCCTTGACGGTCATCTTTTTCGGGCGTACTCACCCATTATGGGTGACGAGCCCGTGGGATTCCAGATGCCACACGCAAAAATTCTCCTTCCTGCCCAGTGTCGGGGCGCCCGCGGGCTGCTCAACTGGTCGCAAGGCGAGCTCGCGGACAAGGCGGGGGTGTCGCGCAGCACGGTCAAGGACTTCGAGACCGAGCGCCACGCCTTGCACCATAGCACCGAAAGGCTCCTCATCGAGGCGCTGGAAGCGGGCGGCGCGGTGCTGATCCCGGGCGCGGAGACCGGCGAGCCGGGACCGGGCGTGCGGCTTAAGATGGTCGTGGACTAGGACAGAAACCTGATCGAGGAGGGGCGGGGGCGTTGAACCACGAGGTTTCACCGGCGGACTACAAGGATCTGGTCCTGTTCCTGGCCACGGCCGGGATCGTCGCGCCGCTGTTCAAGCGCCTTCGCATCAATCCCATCCTCGGCTTCCTGCTGGCCGGCGTGATCCTGGGGCCGTTCGGCCTGGGCCGCCTGATCGGCGTCGCCCCGTGGCTCGACTACGTCACCGTCGACAATCCCGACGAGATCGGCCAGCTGGCCGAGTTCGGGGTGGTGTTCCTGCTGTTCATGATCGGGCTGGAGCTGTCGTGGGAGCGGCTGCGCCTGCTGCGCAAGTACGTCTTCGGCCTGGGCGCGGCCCAGGTGATCGGCTGCTCGCTGGCGCTGGGCGCGGTGGCGATGATGCTGGGCCAGACGCCGGTGGCGGCCCTGGCCATCGGCTCGGCCCTGACCCTGTCGTCGACCGCCATCGCCGTGCCGGTGCTGGCCGAGCGCAAGCGGCTGCACGCCGAAGGCGGGCGGGCGACCTTCTCGGTGCTGCTGTTCCAGGACCTGGCGGTGGCGCCGATCCTGATCACCCTGGCGATCCTGGGCCGGGGGCATGGCGAGTTCGACGCCCGCGGCCTGCTGGCGCTGCTGCCGGCGGCCCTGGGCCTGGGCGTCATCGTGCTGGTCGGCCGCCTGGCCCTGCGTCCGATGATGCGCTCGGTCGCCAAGGCCAAGAGCGAAGAGATGTTCATGGCCGCCTGCCTGCTGGTGATCATCAGCGCGGGCCTGGTCAGTTCGCTGTCGGGCCTGTCGATGGCGCTGGGCGCGTTCGTCGCCGGCGTGCTGCTGGCCGAGACCGAGTATCGCCACGAGGTCGAGGTCAAGATCGAGCCGTTCAAGGGCCTTCTGCTGTCGCTGTTCTTCGTGTCGCTGGGCATTCGCCTGGACCTGTCGCTGCTGGTCGCCTCGCCGGTGCTGGTGCTGGGCACGGCGGTGGGCCTGGTGGTGATCAAGGCCGCCATGGTGTTTGGCCTGGGCCGGCTGTTCGGCCTCTCCAACCGGGCCTCGGGCGAGGCGGCCCTGGCCCTGGCGGCCGGCGGCGAGTTCGCCTTCGTGCTGCTGGCCAACGCCATGGACGCCGAGGTGGTCGAACCGGCCATCGGCCAGGCGGTGCTGGTCGCGGCCACCCTGACCATGTTCCTGATCCCGGTCCTGACCGGGATCGGCGCGCGGCTCGGCCGCAAGGCGCCGGCCGAGACCACCGAGGCGCCGGACGGCGTCGACCTGTCGGTGGAAGAGCCCAAGGGCCGGGTGCTGGTCGTCGGCTTCGGCCGCGTCGGCCGGCTGGTCGGAGAGATGCTCGACCGCCACGACCTGCCGTGGATCGCCATCGACCGCGACCCGCGCCTGGTCGAGCAGGGCCGCCGCGCCGGCCACCGGGTCTATTTCGGCGACGCCGCGCGGGTGGAGCTGCTGGAGCGCTGCGGCCTCGACTACGCCCGGGCGGTGGTGGTCACCATGGACGGTCCGGAAGCCGCCGAGGCGGTGGTCGAGGCCGCGCGGGGCCATCGTCCCGACCTGACCATCGTGGCCCGGGCCCGCGACGCCCGCCACGCCGCGCGCCTGTACGAGCTGGGCGCCACCGACGCCGTGCCCGAGACCATCGAGGCCTCGCTGCAGCTGTCGGAGGCGGTTCTGGTCGATGTCGGCGTGCCGATGGGCCTGGTGATCGCCTCGATCCACGAGCGTCGCGACGAGTATCGCAAGGTGCTCAACCGCCCGGACGCCCTGGGCGGGCGCCGCCGCCGTCTTCGCGACGCGGGGTGAGGCGAGGGGGCCGGGATCGCCGGCCCGCCCGGTTGGTATCCCGACACCGCGCTCAAAACTTGACTATTTGCGTCGCTTTTCAGCCCTCAAGACCGGCTGGACGCTACGGAAGGCCTTGCGCGGAAACGCTTTGCGTGCGAACCGAGAGGTGCGGGCGCCTTTCGAGGAGACCACGCCGTCGGATTCGGCGGGGGGGAATTCGCAAGGCGTGACCGCGAGGTGTCGCGGGGGACTCCGCCGCTGTGAAACTTTGGACGGTGTTGCCGAGCCGACACTTTCGCGGGACGTGCGCCTTGGTATAACGATGCTCGGCCGTTGGGCCGTGCAGGGCAATAGAGGGCTCTTGATATGAAACTCAAACTCCTGGCGGGAGCCGCCCTGGCCGCGGTGTTCGCCGCGTCGGGCGCTTCGGCCCAAGAGACCGGCTGGTATGGCGCGGTCGACCTCGGCTACCACTGGCCGACGGCTGTCAACAGCGAGTCGGACGCCAACGCTCCGGACGGTCAGCACTATCACTGGACCTGGAAGTCGGAGTCCGATTGGGCCGGCTTCGTGCGTCTGGGCTACCAGTTCACCCCGAACTGGCGCGCTGAACTCGAAGGCGGCTACCGTCCGGGCGACCTGGAAGGCGTCCGCGGCAACCCCGTCCGTCAGCAGCCGATCGGCCTCTGCACCCCGGGCGTGACGCGCACCGCCGCGAACCCGAAGTGCGGTTCGCCGTCGGGCTCGATCGAGTCGTGGTCGCTGATGTTCAACGTCCTGTACGACTTCGCTCCGGACGCCAAGCTGAACCCGTTCGTCGGCGCCGGCCTCGGCGTCAACCGTCTCGACGTCACCACCCTGGGCCAGTTCTCGGGCGTTCCGGCCGGCCAAGCCGCCATCCAGAACCTGACCGTCGACGACGACGACATCGCGATCGCCTGGCAGGGCATCGCCGGTCTGGCCTGGAAGGCGACCGACAAGCTGAAGCTCGACGTCACCTACCGTTACTTCTCGACCGACGACCACAGCTGGAAGTCGACGGGTTCTGGCGCTCTGCAGCCCGGCACCTTCGAAGGCCAGTACAAGGACCAGTCGCTGACGGTCGGCCTGCGGTACTCGTTCGCGGCTCCGCCGCCCCCGCCGCCGCCCCCGCCGCCGCCGCCGCCTCCTCCGCCCCCGCCGCCTCCGCCGCCTCCGCCCCCGCCGCCGCCTCCGCCGGCCCCGGTGTACGAAGCGCGCGAATTCATCGTCTACTTCCCGTTCGATCAGTACGTGCTGACGCCGGAAGCCCAGTCGGTGGTTTCGGAAGCCGCCAAGTACGCCAACGACGGCAAGGCCACCCGCCTGGTGGTCGTCGGTCACACCGACACCTCGGGCTCGCCGAAGTACAACGTCCGCCTGTCGGAACGTCGTGCGAAGGCCGTGGCCGACGCTCTGGTCGGTCTGGGCGTCGCCCAATCGACCCTGGCGGTCGACTGGAAGGGTGAAACCGCTCCGGCCGTCGCCACCGGCGACGGCGTGAAGGAACCGCTGAACCGCCGTTCGACCATCTCGATCAACTTCTAAGATCGAGACCGAACGGAGGCTCTAGGCTTCCCGACGAATGCGAAGGCCCCGGAGGAAACTCCGGGGCCTTTTGCTGTCTGGCCAAGTCTGGCTCCCCTTCTCCCCTTGCGGGAGAAGGTGGCGGCGCAGCCGTCGGATAAGGGGTTTCTCAGAAATCTGACGTCGCGCCCGGTCGATCGGTTTTCGCGGCTCAGAGGGCCTTTGACCCCTCACCCGACCCCGCGTTGCGGGGCCACCCTCTCCCGCAGGGGGAGAGGGATCTCTGTTGGAATATCCCCGCTCTTTTTTGCTCCGAACCCTTCCGAAGAATCCGGAATCGACGGGTGGGCAGGCGCTCCGGTCGCGGAGCTTCGTTAACGCCGGTGCGGCGCGATGACGCGGCGAAAAATTATGGTGTGGGCAAACCCTTGATCCACACCGAGAACCTCAACGCGTTCACAGGTTGTTAACGAAAAACTCGCCTCGGAGGCGTTACAAGCCGTTGACGAAACGGCGGCGCCTGTGGCCCCATATATGGGCTCTGGGGGCGCAATGCCCTACTATATCTAGCGGCTTCGCTGGAAGCGGACGGCTTCTCGCAAGCGCATGGTAAATGGACGGGTTCTGCTCATGACCGCTGGTGAAGCGACCAAGATTCAACCTGCCGCGCGCCCTGCGTCGGCCTTCAAGGAGCGTCCGGCCCTGGCGCTGGTGCGCAAGGTCCAGGTGGACCGCTCGCGCGACGCGCTCCTGACCGATTTCGGCAAGACCACGCTGGAAGACCGCTATCTGCTGCCGGGCGAGTCCTACCAGGACATGTTCGCGCGCGTCTCGACGGCCTTCGCCGACGACGCCGACCACGCCCAGCGCGTCTACGACTACATGAGCCGCCTGTGGTTCATGCCGGCCACCCCGGTGCTCAGCAACGGCGGCGCCGATCGCGGCCTGCCGATCAGCTGCTTCCTCAACGCCGTCAACGACAGCCTCGACGGCATCCTGGGCGTCTGGAACGAGAACGTCTGGCTGGCGGCCAACGGCGGCGGCATCGGCACCTACTGGGGCGGCGTCCGTTCGATCGGCGAGAAGGTCAAGGGCCAGGGCCAGACCTCGGGCATCATCCCCTTCATCCGCGTGATGGACAGCCTGACGCTGGCGATCTCGCAGGGGTCCCTGCGCCGCGGCTCGGCCGCCGTCTATCTCGACATCCACCACCCGGAAATCGAGGAGTTCCTCGAGATCCGCAAGGCGTCAGGCGACTTCAACCGCAAGTCCCTGAACCTGCACCACGGCATCTCGATCTCCGACGAGTTCATGCACGCCGTGCGCGACGGCCAGAAGTTCGGCCTGCGCTCGCCCAAGACCAACGAGGTCCTGCGCGAAGTCGACGCCCGCGGCCTGTGGCAGAAGATCCTCGAGCTGCGCCTGCAGACCGGCGAGCCCTACCTGATCTTCTCCGACAGCGTGAACCGCGCCATGCCCTCGTTCCAGCGCGAGCTGGGACTGAAGGTGCGCCAGTCGAACCTGTGCAGCGAGATCATGCTGCACACCGGCACCGACCACCTGGGCCAGGAGCGCACCGCGGTGTGCTGCCTCTCCAGCGTCAACGCCGAGACCTATCTGGAGTGGCGCGATCACCCGACCTTCATCGAGGACGTCATGCGCTTCCTCGACAACGTCCTGCAGGACTTCATCGATCGCGCCCCGGACGCGGCCTCGACCGCCGCCTACGCCGCCATGCGCGAGCGTTCGGTGGGCCTGGGTTTGATGGGCTTCCACTCGTTCCTGCAAAGCCAGAACGTGCCGTTCGAAAGCGCCCTGGCCAAGAGCTGGAACATGCGGATGTTCAAGCACCTGCGCCGCGAGGCCGACAAGGCCAGCATCAAGATCGGTGAAGAGAAGGGCCCGTGCCCCGACGCCGCCGACCGCGGCTCGATGGAGCGCTTCTCGCACAAGCTGGCCATCGCCCCGACGGCCTCGATCTCGATCATCTGCGGCGGCACCAGCGCCGGCATCGAGCCGATCCCGGCCAACATCTACACCCACAAGACCCTGTCGGGCTCGTTCGCGGTGAAGAACCCCTACCTGGAGAAGCTGCTCGAGGAGAAGGGCCAGAACACCGACGTGGTCTGGGGCTCGATCCTGGAGAACGAAGGCTCGGTCCAGCACCTGGAGTTCCTGAGCCAGGACGAGAAGGACGTCTACAAGACCGCCTTCGAACTGGATCAGCGCTGGGTGGTCGAACTGGCCGCCGACCGCACGCCGGAAATCTGCCAGAGCCAGTCGGTCAACGTCTTCCTGCCGGGCGACGTCGACAAGTGGGACCTGCACATGCTGCACTGGATGGCCTGGGAACGCGGCGTCAAAAGCCTCTACTACCTGCGCTCCAAGTCGGTTCAGCGCGCGGCCTACGCCGGCGCCGACGGCAAGGGCGAGGAGGCCGCCGGCGGCTTCGACGCCCCGGCCAAGACCGACTACGAAGAGTGCCTGGCCTGCCAGTGATGCGGGCGCGCTAGGGCGCGGCAGCGACGATTAACCACAGCGGCGCGACACATCGCGCCGCTGTTTCTTTGCGCGGAACCAATACAGTCACTGACTGTTCACCGAACGCCGGCGTTTTCCCGGTGGACGTATCCGATCAGGCGGATACGGTGGGCAGGATTGGGATTGGGGAATCCGCAATGCGTATCGTTTGCGTGACGATCGCGACGTGCTGCGGCGCCGCTCTGGCGCTTTCCGCGGCATCGTCGGAAGCTGCTGTCCGGAAGGGCAAGCGCAAGGCGTCGGCCAAGCCGGCGGCCGCCGCGCCGACTCTGACGCCCACCTTGCAGAAACTGGATCTGACCCGCCGCGAGCCGTCGCAGGCCGCGCCGACGTCGGCCGCCGCCTTCGCCGCCCGTCCGGCCGACTCCCGGGCCGTCGAGGCCGAGGGCGAGCTGTTCTCGGTGTCGCCGGCGGGCCTCTATGGCGACGCCAACCTGCTGGACGCCGACCGCTATTACAACGAGCGCGGGCCGGTCAGCTGGCGCTCGGGCAGCTACGTGGTCGGCGACAACGGCCACAGCGTCGATTCCGTGCGCGTGTCGGTCGCCAGCTCCTCGCGTCTGGCCCAGAGCGCACCGCTCAGCCTGGTGCGCCCCGGCGCGGCCAATTTCGACGCCGATAGCGTCGATGTTAGCGTCTCGCGCGGCTGGCCGGCGGCGGTCAAGTTCGGCGCCGGCAAGCTGGCCGTCGACTTCACGCCCCATGCGGGCCTGGGCTTCGGCGGGGCCGGCGGTTCGGCCGAGGCCGGCGGCATGGTCCGCATCGGCAAGAGCGTCGAGGACCGGGTGATCAGCGGCCTGGGCGTGCGCGACGGCAGCGAAACCTTCGGCGACCGCGGGCGCTGGTACCTGTTCGCCGGCGCCAGCGGCCAGCTGGTCGGCATGAACCTTCTGCGCGGCCAGGACGGCGACTGGACCCGGGCCGGCGTCACCTCCGACACGGGCAGCCGCCTGGTCGGCGACGCCCAGGCGGGCGTGGGCTGGCGGCGCGGGCCGATGCAGGCCTCGGTCGGCTACATCCGCCGCGAGATCAAGTCCAAGGACCAGATCATGGGCATGGCGACCCAGGAAGACTCGGTCGTGGCCCTTTCGTTCAGCCTCAAACCGCATTGGTGACCGGCGTTTGATTTGCGCCGCGACCTCGCGGCGCTTGAGTTTCCGGCCGCGATCATGCAGCTAGCGTCGATCCGTCCGCAAAATCGTCGAGCGTCATGAGCGAGAGCGAGCCCCCGCGCCGCAAGATCCTGAGCCTGAAGAGCGGCGTCGCCGCGCCCGGCGGCCCGCCGCCGCTGGAGCGGCTGCAGAAGGCCGCCAAGGTCGTCACCCCCGAGCCGGCCCCGCCGCCGCCGCCCGCCGTCGGCGACTGGAAGTGCAAGCCCTGCGGCACCCGCTTTGATCCGCCGGTCGAACTGGCCGACAGCGACCACGTGCGCTGCCCCTCGTGCAACGCGCGCCTGGGCCTGGCTTCGGACTTCCGCGCCGACCCGCCGAACGTCGCCAAGCTGCGCGCCCGCCACCTGAAGAAGGCCGGCTGAGCCGCAGGCCAGCGTCCGTATCCGATGGGGCGGACGCGAAAGATCGAAGCGCCTACACCCGTCATCCCGGAAAGCGCGTAGCGCTTATCCGGGACCCAAGTGACCGGGCGCCGAGTCTGGGCTCATCCGTCCGGCGGTCGATGCCCTGCCCGTCACGCCCGGGGCCCGGTTCTCAAGAAGCTGAAGGCGAGCCGACCGGCTCCGATCGTCCCGGCCAGCTCTGGCGCTGGGCGAGCACCCGGGCCACTTCGGCCATGTTCTCGGTTCCCCACAGGCACAACGGCTCCAGCGCCTTGGTCAGGCTCAGCCCCAGCGGGGTGAGGCTGTAATCGACCCTGGGCGGCACCTCCTTGTAGTCGGTGCGCACGACCAGGTCGTCGCCCTCCAGTTCCTTGAGCTGCTGGATCAGCACCTTATCGCTGACGCCGCGCACGGCCCGGCGCAACTCGCCGTAGCGGGTGGGGCCCTGCAGCAGGAAATAGAGGATCAGCGGCTTCCACTTGCCGGAGATCACGCGAAGCGTGGCGTCCAGCCCGCAGCTGAAGCCGGTCGCGCAGAGGGGAGCGTCGCTCATGGTTCCGGGATCCGAACTTTCTGGGCACTTACCAAAAGGTGCATACTTGTCGATAGGTATGTAGGTCGCCAACTCCCTTGCCGCCACACTGAAGGAGGCAAGACATGAGCAGACTTGAAGGCAAGACCGCCGTGATCACCGGCGGCGCAAGCGGCATCGGCCTGGGCGCGGCCAAGCGCTTCGTCGAGGAAGGCGCGTTCGTCTACATCTTCGGCCGCCGGCAGGAGGCGCTGGACGCGGCCCTGCGCGAACTGGGCCCCAACGCCCGGGCGGTCCGCGGGTCGGTGACCGAGGCGGCCGATCTGGATCGCCTGTACGAGACGGTGAAGGCCGAGCGCGGCGGGCTCGACATCCTGCTGGCCAACGCCGGCACCGGATCGTTCGCGCCGCTGGGTGAGATCACGGTCGAGCACTACGACCAGATCTTCGATCTCAACGTGAAGGGCCTGGTGTTCACCGTGCAGAAGGCGCTGCCGCTGATGGGGCAGGGCGGCTCGATCATCCTGACCGGCTCCAGCACCGGCGTGATGGGCACCCCGGCCTTCAGCATCTACAGCGCCACCAAGGCCGCCGTGCGCAACCTGGCGCGCAGTTGGGCGCTGGACCTGCGCGGCACGGGCGTTCGGGTCAACGTGATGTCGCCCGGCCCGATCACCACCGAGCTGGCGCAGGAGGTGCTGGGCGAGGACGGCGTGGCCGCCATGGGCGCCTCGACGGTGCTGGGGCGCATGGGCGATCCGGCCGAGACCGGCGCGGTGGCCGCGTTCCTGGCCTCGTCGGACTCCAGCTTCATGACCGGCGGCGAGGTGTTCGTCGACGGCGGTCTGGCCCAGGTCTGAGCCAGCTCAGCGCGGGGGCGGCGGCGGACGGTCGCCGCCCCCGTCGGGGCCCGGCCCGCCGCCGGGCGGCGGAGGCGCGCCAGGGCC